>NZ_JBEPCJ010000039.1:0-82516 GCF_040299565.1 Spirillospora sp. NPDC000708 | reverse complement strand
GAAAAGGACGCCGTCGTCGTCGCCGACGACCAGGTCGCCGCGGTCGATCGTCCACTCGCCCACGGCGGCCGACGTCAGCGAGGTGGTGCGGCGGACGGCGTCCGAGACGACGGCGGTCACGTCGCGGGTGCGGGCGTACACGGCGCGTTGCACCTGGGCGCCGTTGCCGCGCTCCAGGATGCCGTGCAGCAGCCGGGTGGCGGTCGTCAGGTCGCCCGCGCGGTCGAGCGCCGGGCCGAGATGCTCCAGCAGCGCGCGGACCACCTCGTGGACGGGCGCGGCCCGGCGGGTCGCGGGGTGCACGAGGTCCTCGCGCAGCCCGGACCGCCCGGCCCGCCACATCGCCAGCCGCATCAGGTCGGCGCGGACGGGGTCGGGCGGCTCGCCCGCTTGCCACGACTCGGCGGCGGTGTCGACCATGGCGCGGACCAGCGCGGCGATCAGCACGGCGTCGTCGGCGTGCATGCACACGTCGGGGACGCGGATCTCCACGGTGGGGTAGCGGCGGGACAGCCGCGCGTCGTAGTAGATCATCCCTTCGTCGACGAGCGCGCCGGTGTCCAGCAGCGCCTCGACGGTCGCGCGGTAGGCCTTGGCGGAGCCGAACAGCTCCGTCGGGCCGCTGGACGGCCACCGCCCCCACACCTGGTACCGCCAGCTGTCGTAGCCGGTGTCGGCGCCCTGCCAGAACGGGGAGTTGGCGCTGAGGGCCAGCAGCGCCGGCAGCCAGGGCCGGATCCGGTCGAGGACGGCGACGCCCTCGTCCGGCGTCGCCACGCCCACGTGGACGTGGCAGCCGCAGGTGAGCTGCTCGTCGGTGGTGGCGGCGTAGGCGTCCGACATGCGCCGGTAGCGGTGGGTCGGGGACAGCGAGGGGCGGACGGCGACCGGGGAGGTGGCGAGGGCGGCGACCGTGATGCCGACGCCCGCCGCGGCCTGCGCCGCCGCCTGCCGCGCCGACCTGACGTGCGCGGACACCTCGTCGAGGGTGCGGCAGACGGGGGTGCAGATCTCCAGCTGCTCGCGCTGCAGCTCGCATTCCAGCGGTTCGGACCGCCGCCCGCCGTTGAACAGGACCTCGGCGTGGCGGCGGGCGTACTGGACGACGGAGCCGGAGACGGCCTGCGGCACGCCGCTGACGGGGTCGACGAGAAGGAGCTCCTCTTCCACCCCGAAGGTGCGCATACCCGTCGAACTGCGAAGTGTCACTACATGGTTGTGCCCTCAGCGCACTGAAGTACCTCCTCCAGGTGACACCCGGATGGCCGGAGGCGGCGCGCGGAGGGCGCGGAAGGGCTAGCGGGCGGGGCCGGGAGCCGCCTGGGCGAGGACGACGATGAACGAGGCCGTCACCATGACCGGACCGCGGTCCAGATGGTCCAGCCAGCGGCGGGCGGCGTCCCGGTCCAGGTGGCCCGCCTCGACGGCGCGGCCGGTGGTGCGGCGCAGCCCGAACACCTGTTCGGCCGTGGCCGGATCGCGGAACACCGGGGCCGCGTTCAGCACCGACAGGACCGCGAACCCGGCCGCCTCCGCCAGCCGCGGGACCTGCCGGCCCATCGCCCGGTTCCGGTTGGCGCTCCCGGCGACGAACCGGGTGAACGCCAGGCTCGTCTCCAGGTCGGGGTGGTCGATCGCGAGCGTGTCCCAGTCGGGTTCGGCGAGCGCCAGCAGCCCGCCCGGCCGCAGGACGCGGCGCAGCTCGCCGAGGGCGCGGGGCGGGTCGTCCAGGTGCATCATCACCCGGTCCATCCGGGCCCGGTCCACGGAGGCGGCGTCCAGGGGGAGGGCGTGCGCGTCGGCCCGCTCCACCCGGACGCCCGGCAGGTCCGCGGTGCGGCGCCGCGCCTCGTCCGCCATGGCCGCGTCGTGATCGACGCCGATCACGGTGCCGGACGGCCCGGTCGCGGAGGCGAGGGCGGCCAGGTCGGTGCCCGGCCCGCAGCCGACGTCCAGGAGCGTGTGGCCGGGCTCGATGGAGAGGGACTCCAGCATATGGCGCTTGTAGGCGTGCGCCACGTCCGTCCCGGCGACCCTGTCGAGGTAGTCGATGCTCGCTGCCATGCGGCGATCAAACCAGCCGGATGTGGAGGAGATGTGCGCTCACGGTGCCAGCCATGTGCTCAGCAGCTCTCCCGTCTCCTCCAGGCGGTCGATGTAGAGCATGTGGCCGGACTCGATCTCGCTGATCGTCAGCGCGTCGCCGAGTGCGGCGCGGCAGTCCACGACGAACTCCGGCCGCACCAGGTCCGCGAGCGTCGCGATCACCAGGTGGGTCGGCAGGCCGGCGGGCGGCGGGACGTGGGGGCGGGCCATCTCCGAGTACGCCGCCACGATCGCGGCCCGCTCGTACCGCCAGCGGGTGCGGCCGTCCGGGCCGTGCTCCAGGTGCTCGCCCACCTCGTCGCTCACGGTCTCCTCGGAGGCCAGGGACCAGCGCGCCACCAGCGACGCGCGCGCCTCGACGGCGTCCGCGAACGACACCTCCGCCATGTACCCGCGCGCGGTCCTCGCGGCGTCCTCCGGGTCGAGCCCGATCGCCGGGTCCAGCAGGACGAGCCGCCGCACCCGCTCTGGCGCGGTCCGCGCCAGATGCACCGCGATCATGCCGCCGTAGGAGTGCCCGACGAGGTCGGCCGTCTCCAGGCCCTCGGCGTCCATGACCGCCAGGACGTCCTCGACGTGCTGCTCGACGCCCCACGGCGGCAGGTGCGGGGAGCGGCCGTGCCCGCGCAGGTCGGGCGCGAGGGTGTACCGGTCCGCGAGGTGCCGCTCGGCCGTCCGCCGCCACCGGGCCCCGTGCCCCGTGACGCCGTGCAGGGCGACCAGCGGCTCTCCCGATGGATCTCCGTACCGATGAACATGCAACGCCGCGTCCGTCATGCTGGAAAGCGTAAACGCGGAGTAAGCCAGGGGCCCGCCGTTCGCCGATCGCCTCCCGCCGATCCCCGGCCCCCCGCGCCGGTCAGGACCGTTCCCAGCGGACGGAGCTGAGGGCGAGCAGCGCGACGTGGAGGGAGACGCACGACTCGACGTCGTCGAGGTCGGCGTCGAGGACCCGCTCGATGCGGCGGAGCCGCTCGTAGAAGGCCGGGCGGGACAGGTGGGCCTGCTGGGCGGCGACGGCCTTGTTGCGCCCCGACTCCAGGTACAGCTCCAGGATGCGGGTCAGGTCGCTGCCGCGCTGCGCGTCGTACTCCAGCAGCGGGCCGAGCTCGCGCTCGACGAACGTCTGCACGCGGGCGTCGTCGCGCAGCAGGTGCAGCAGGCCGCGCAGCCGCAGGTCGGGCAGCCGGTAGAACAGCCGTCCGCCGGAGCCGCGGGCGGCGACGTCGGCGACCTGCTCGGCCTCCAGGAACGAGCGGCGGACGTCCCGGATCGTCTCCACCACGGACCCGGCGGCCATCACGGTGTCGCCGCCGGACTGCTTGCGGATCCGGGTGGCGACCTCGGTGAGCGCGGTCTCGGCGTCGGCGCGGGCGGGCAGCGAGGCCAGCACGCCGACCCGGGCCTGCGGCCCGCCCTCGTCCAGCACGCCGACCAGGGCGGCGAGGCGGGCGTCCTTGCAGGCGGCGGCGACCGTCTCGGCGAGCGCCGACAACTCCCCGACGGGCGGCGCGGACCCGCGCGCCGCGTGGGCGGGGCCGCGGTGCCGCAGCACGGCGCCGAGCAGCCGGCGGCCGGACAGCGGCACGCCCAGCGCGCGGGCGCGCGCGGCGGCCTCCTGCGGGTCGGAGTAGGCGTGCGCGAGGATCCGGGCGATGATCGTCCCGTGCGCCTGCCGCTCGACGCTCTCGGCGTGCCGGTCCAGCAGCCGGCCGAGCGCGAGGGTGGTCGCGGCCCGCTCGATCAGCACGGTCTCGCGCGGCGACGGCGGCGAGCCGAGCACGATGATCAGCCGGCCCCAGTCCTCGCCGCGGGCGCCGACCGTGGTGACGAGCCAGCCGGACGCGGCGTCGTAGCCGGTGCGGGTGCGGGGCCGGACGGCGCGCGAGCGGGTCTCCCACGCCGACAGCAGCTCGGCGGGGTCGCGGCCGGCGGCGTCGGCGGCCAGCACGCGGTGCGAGAGGTTCTCCAGCACGACCGGGTGCCCGCCGATCGCGGCGACCTGCCGGACGACCTCGTCGGTGGAGGCGCCCTCCACCGACAGCTGGGTGAAGATCTCGTGCAGCTGCTCGGAGGCGCGCAGCTCGGCGAACTGCTCCTGGACGATCCGGGCGTGCACGGACTCGGTGATGTCGACGAACGCCGGCTCGTGCGCCAGCACGACGACCGGGAGGCCGAGCTCCTCGGCGGCGGCGACCAGCGCGGCGGGCGGCCGGCTGGCGTAGCGCCGGCCGAGCTCGATCATCAGGCCGCTGACGCCGACCTCGGCGAGCTCGGCGATGTAGGCGCGCAGCCGGTCCGGCTCGTCGGGCAGCGCGATGCCGGTGGTGAGCACCAGCTCGCCGCCGTGCAGCAGGTGCGCGATGTCGGTGACCTCGGCGACGTGCACCCAGCGGACGAGGTTGCCGGTGCGGTCGGCGCCCGCGACGACGCGCGGCTGCCCGCGGCGGACCGCGTCGAGCTGGAGGACGTCGTCGAGTGTGGGCAGCATCGCCCGCGATGATATCCGACAGCCTGTCAACGCTGATGACCGCGAGGTTTACAGGGTGTAGGCGCCTGGGGGAGGCGTCCGGCGCCGCCGTGTTCCACTCCGTCAACCGGCGGGCCGGTGTCGTGACACTCTGCCGCTGGCCCCGCCGCCGCGCCGCACCGAGACTTGGCACATGTCGGAACACGCGAACCTGCTCCGGCGCCACAGGGCGGTCATGCCGTCCTGGTTGGCGCTCAACTACCAGGACCCCATCGAGATCGTCGGCGGCAAGGGAAACCGCGTGACCGACGCCGAGGGCAACGGCTACCTCGACTTCTTCACGGGCATCCTGACCAACATGATCGGGTACGACGTGCCCGAGGTGCGGGAGGCGGTGGAGCGGCAGCTCGCCACCGGCGTCGTGCACACCTCCACCGCCTACCTGCTGCGCGGCCAGATCGAGCTGGCCGAGAAGATCGCCCGGCTGTCCGGCATCCCGGACGCGAAGGTGTTCTTCGCCAACTCCGGCACCGAGGCCAACGAGACGGCGCTGCTGCTGGCCGCGTACGCGCGGCGCAGCGACCAGGTCCTCGCGATGCGGCAGAGCTACCACGGCCGCTCGTTCGGCGCGACGGGCATCACCGGCAACCGGGCGTGGACGAACCTGTCCTACTCGCCGCTGAACGTCCACTTCCTGCACGGCGCGGACCGCCACCTCCCGCAGTTCGCCGGCATGTCGGACGAGGCGTACGCCGACGCGTGCGTGCAGGACCTGCGGCACGTCCTCGCGACCGCGACCGGCGGGGACGTCGCGGCGCTGATCGCCGAGCCGATCCAGGGCGTCGGGGGGTTCACGATGCCGCCGGACGGGCTGTTCGCCGCCTACAAGGAGGTCCTCGACGAGGCGGGCATCCTGTTCATCTCGGACGAGGTGCAGACCGGGTGGGGGCGGACGGGCCAGGGCTTCTGGGGCATCGACAACCACGGCGTGACGCCGGACATGATGACGTTCGCCAAGGGCCTCGGCAACGGGTTCGCGGTCGGCGGCGTCGTCGCGCGCGGCGACCTGATGGACGCGCTGCACGCCGTCGGGCTCTCCACGTTCGGCGGGAACCCGGTCTCGATGGCGGCGGCGAACGCGACCCTCGACTACGTCCTGGACCACGACCTGCAGGCCAACGCCGCGAAGCAGGGCCGGACGATCATCGGCGGGCTGCGGGAGGCGGCGGCGCGGTTCCCGGTCGTCAAGGACGTCCGCGGCAAGGGCCTGATGTTCGCGGTCGAGCTGGCCGACCCGGAGACCGGCGAGCCGAGCCCGCCGCTGGCCGTCGCGCTGATGGAGGCGGCCCGCGAGCGGGGGCTGCTGGTCGGCAAGGGCGGCCTGTACGGCAACGTGGTGCGCATGGCACCGCCCCTCACCCTGACCGACGCCGAGGCCCTGGAGGGCCTGGGCGTCCTGATCGCCTCGCTGGAGTCCGTCACCGCGGACGCCGCGCTGAACGCAACCGGGAAGACCGCCTGATGACCGACGCAGAGTCCCAGCGCAAGCACATCACCCACTGGATCGGCGGCAAGCCGTTCGACGGGGAGGCCGCCCGGCGCGGCGACGTCTACGAGCCCGCGACCGGCCGCGTCGCCGGGCACGTCGACTTCGCCTCGGCCGCCGAGGTGGACGCGGCCGTCGCCGCCGCGAAGGCCGCGTTCCCCGCCTGGCGGGACGCCTCCCTCGCCAAGCGGGCGTCCGTGCTGTTCCGGTTCCGCGAGCTGGTCGCCGCGCACCGCGACGAGCTGGCCCGGCTCATCTCGTCCGAGCACGGCAAGGTGCTGTCGGACGCGGCGGGCGAGGTCGCGCGCGGACTGGAGGTCGTGGAGTTCGCCTGCGGCATCCCGCACCTGCTCAAGGGCGGGTTCTCGGAGAACGTGTCGACTCGGGTGGACGCCTACTCGATCCTCCAGCCGCTCGGCGTGGTCGCCGGGATCACCCCGTTCAACTTCCCGGCGATGGTCCCGATGTGGATGTTCCCGGTCGCGATCGCGTGCGGGAACACGTTCGTGCTCAAGCCGTCGGAGAAGGACCCGTCGGCGTCGGTGCGGATCGCCGAGCTGTGGGCCGAGGCGGGCCTGCCCGACGGGGTGTTCAACGTCGTCCACGGCGACAAGGCGGCGGTGGACGGCCTGCTGCGCCACCCGGACGTGAAGGCGGTCAGCTTCGTCGGCTCGACGCCGATCGCGAAGTACATCTACGAGACGGCCGCGGCGAACGGCAAGCGGGTGCAGGCGCTCGGCGGCGCGAAGAACCACATGCTGGTGCTCCCGGACGCGGACCTGGACCTCGCGGCGGACGCGGCGGTGTCGGCGGGCTTCGGCTCGGCGGGGGAGCGCTGCATGGCGATCTCCGTGGTGGTGGCCGTCGACCCGGTCGGCGACGAGCTGATGGCGAAGATCCGCGAGCGGGTCGCGAAGCTCAGGGTCGGGCCGGGCGACGACCCCGAGGCGGAGATGGGCCCGCTGGTGACGAGGGCGCACCGCGACAAGGTCGCCTCGTACCTGGACTCCGGGGTCGCGCAGGGCGCCACCCTCGCGGTCGACGGCCGCGGGACGCCGGTGCTCGGCGGCGCCGGGGACGGCTTCTGGCTGGGCCCGACCGTCCTCGACCACGTCACCCCGGAGATGGACGCCTACAAGGACGAGATCTTCGGCCCGGTCCTCGCGGTCGTGCGGGCCGGCTCGTACGACGAGGCCATGGAGCTGATCTCCGCGAACCCGTACGGCAACGGCACCGCGATCTTCACCAACGACGGCGGGGCGGCGCGCCGCTTCCAGAACGAGGTGGAGGTCGGCATGGTCGGGATCAACGTCCCGATCCCGGTGCCGATGGCGTACTACTCGTTCGGCGGCTGGAAGGACTCGCTGTTCGGCGACAGCCACGCGCACGGCATGGAGGGCGTGCACTTCTACACGCGCACCAAGGCCGTCACGGCACGCTGGCTCGATCCGAGTCACGGCGGCGTGAACCTAGGGTTCCCCACCAACGGGTAGCGGTCTCCTCGTCGTCCGCGCGGTCGGCCTCGTCGCCGGCCGCGCGGCGGCGTATCGCCGAGAGGCCGAGGCCCACGGCCAAGCAGGCGAACGGCACCGTCGGGACGACGTAGCGGTAGTCGAAGTCGGCGCTGGCGATGGGGAACAGCAGGAGCGTGGCCGCCGTCCCCCACACCATCAGGACCTCGCGGCGCCGCCCGCGGGCAGCCAGGAGGGCGACCGCGCCCAGCCCGAACACGGCGCCGATGGCCGGTCCCGGCAGGAACCAGTGCCTCTGGTAGCCGATCATGCGGTCCGCCTGCGGCCGGACGACCTCGCTCGGCGCGCCCGTCCGGCCGTACCGCATCGCGTCAGCGAGCACGGTGCCCGGCGCGCCATGCCGGTCGGCGTAGGCGAGCCCGCTGGGGAACAGCTGCGGCCGGTCGGGGAAGTGGTACAGCCGCTCGGTCGTCGAGTTCGGGTAGGGGTACCGGCGCGGGCTGAAGGCGCGCCCGACGCCCTCGCCGACCGCCCGCAGGTAGTCGCCCGGCTGCGCCAGGATCGCGCGGACGGAGAAGTCCCGGAGCCTGCTGTTCGCCTCCGGCGACACCACGGGCGACAGCAGCTCGCGCGGCGGGATGTCGCCGCGCCAGATCAGGTGGCCGGGCGCCTCGCGCCGCTCGTCGGCGCCCGGGGGCAGGCACAGGGCCGCCTCCTCCGGCGGCGGGCGCATCTTCGCGCAGTCGGCGAACCCGGCCGTCCGCCCCCACAGGTAGATGCCGTCGGACGTGGTGAGCGCGTAGGTGCCGCGCCCGGCGTGGAACCACATCGCGTACGCGACGAGCGGGACCGCGGCGGCCGCGCCGAACGCGAGCGCGGCGCGCCACCCCCGCCGACGCAGCAGCAGGCAGAGCAGGACGACCGGGACCACCGGCGCGCCCGCCGACCGGACGAGCACCGCGTAGCCGAGCAGCAGGCCGGCGGCCAGGGCCGTCCACCCCGGCGGGGCCCGCCCGTCGCGGACGCGCCAGAGCAGCAGCGTCAGCGCGCCCGCGATCAGGAACATGAACAGCGTCTCGGACATCAGCAGGTGTTCGAGCTCGATCTGGTACGCGTCGTACAGCACGGGCAGCGTGACGAGGGCGGACGCCCAGGCGGGCAGCCCGGCGCGGCACAGCACCGCGTACGCCATCACCGCGATCGCGAGCCCCATGAGGTGCTGGACGACCACGACGGCGGTCAGGCTGTGCAGCGGTTCCAGCAGCCGCAGCACGAACGAGTACCCGAGCGTCTTGCTGGGCGACGGCGCGGGCCGCAGCGCGTAGCCGACGTAGAAGTACGAGTCGCCCGTGAACCACAGCCCGTGCGGGTAGGCGCGCACCGCCGTCCAGCGCAGCGCGGCACCGCCCGCGAGCGCCAGAACGAACGGCGCGTGGCGGAGATACCGACGAAACGCCCAGATGGCAATAAATGGCGCAAAAAGCCTTGACGGCACGCGGGACCGCCTCGCGGTGCTCGATGTCGGAACACGGGTACCGGCCACGCTAGCCGCGGGCGGTGACGCGACGGTGAACGCGGGATTGCGGCCGGTGACCCGCGCCGGGGCGCCCGGCGCGAACCGGCAGGCCGGGCCGGGTGTCCGGTACTTTCCCACAGCCGTGGATATCCGTCGTTGATTTTCGTCCGGGCCCTCCGGACGAATAATGGCTCCACCCATTGACGGCGTCTGTGGCGGGCGACACAATCGCACTATCAATTAAAAGGGGCGAAATTAAAAGTCAGGCTCCGGAGTCAGAACGGGATCCGGCGTTCCGGTGACCGGTGGGACGGGACGAGCAGGAGTGCCGCGCTATGACCGCTGACGACCACGCCGCGGAGGTCGACGCGCTCGGCCGGCGGTTCCCGGGCTGGACGATCTGGTTCGGGCCGTTCACCCGCCGCTGGTGGGCGCTTCCACCCCGCGAGCGCGACCTCGGCGACTTCCTGGAGGCCGACACCCCGCAGAGCCTCATCGCACGGATAGAGGTGGTCAAGCACACCGCACCCAGGCATCCCTCCGACGACGGCCCCAGGCCGTTCCGCGACCCCCGGCAGAGCGCGCGGCGTCCCTCGAATCTCCTCCGTCTCGAGGGCGTCACACCGCCGCCGCCGCGCCGGGCGCCGGTGACCGCGTGGCCAGGCAGCACTGCAAGGTGATCCGCTGTTCCCCAACCTCGCCACGTCCACCGGCTGCACCGCGGCCCCGGGAAGGGCAGCCCGCGCCACATCCCTCTCCAGCAACCTCCGTGTGGCGCGGACACCGGCACCCACCGCCCTCCCGGGGCCGTGGCGTTTCCGCATACGAACCGGAAATGACTTTATGAATGGTCCCGGCCCGAGTAGCGATCTTCTGTAATATCGCCGCTCGGCGGCCCGAGTCGGAAGAGCCGCCACCGGAAACCTGCGAATGGCTTGCGGACGGCCCCCGGCGCCCTCGTGAATGGCGGCCGGGCCGCGGCCGGCCCGGCGTCCCGGGCGGGGCGCGCACCGCTCCGCCGTGCCGGAGGCGCTACGCTGCGCCGATGGGTCCGTCCGCGACGGGGGACGGCTCTGCGGAGGGGATCGGGAGCGACATGCGGCGGAGGGCCGGCCGGCGGACGGACGGCGGGAGGCTGGCGGCGCTGGCGGTGACCGCGGTGCTGGCGGTCGCGGGCCTCGGCGCGTGCAGCGAGGAGAACCCGGAACCGGTCGGCGTCGCGAAGGTGGCGAGCACGCTCGGCCCCGGCGAGGGCTCCCTCGACCTGCTGGCGATGCCGGGCTCGGTGGAGAGCGGCACCACCGATCCGCGCGTCGACTGGGTCACTCCCTTCCAGGAGCGCACCGGCTGCAAGGTCGGCGTGAAGCTGGTCAAGACCCCGCAGGAGATGTACGACCTCATGCGCAACACGGACCGCCGCTACGACGGCGTCGCCGCGCCGCCCGAGGTCGCGGGCCGCCTCGTCGCCGAGCATCAGGTCACCGCGGTCAACACCAGCCTCGTGGACGGCTACAAGAAGCTGCAGCCGAAGCTGCGGGGCCTGCTGAAGCAGGACGGCAAGTACTACGGCGTCCCCTACGTCTGGGGCGCGAACCTCCTCATGTACGACACCCGCACCGTGCAGCCGCCGGCGAGCTGGTCGGCGCTGTTCGACCCCGAGCAGGCCCGCCGCTACTCCGGGAAGCTGATCGTGCGCGACAGCCCGCTCGCGATCGCGGAGGCCGCGCTCTACCTCAAGGGCCACGACCGCAAGCTCAAGATCGACGACCCGTACTCGCTGACGCCCCGCCAGCTCGCCGCCGCCGGCCGGGTCCTCTCCCGGCAGCGCCCGCACGTGCTGAAGTACTGGGAGCAGCCCGCCGACGCGATCAGCGCGTTCGCCGGGGGAGCGGCCGTGCTCGGCGAGGCCGGCCCCTACCAGGTCGACGTGCTGGACCGCGCCGGCAAGCCCGTCCAGGCCGCCGAGCCGTCCGAGGGCGTCACCGGCTGGATGGACGCGTGGATGATCGGCGCCCGCGTCCAGCACCCGAACTGCATGTACCAGTGGCTGCAGTGGACCGCGTCCCCGGACGTCCAGCAGCAGGTGGCCGAGTGGACCGGCGTCGCCCCCGCCAACCCGCAGGCGTGCTCCGGCGACCGCCTCCGCGCGGGCTTCTGCGGCGCCTTCCACGTCGGCGACCGCGACTACATCGACAAGATCATGTTCGCGCACGCGCCCACCCGCGTCTGCGGCGGCAAGACCAAGAAGGCCGACTGCACCGACTACGCCGAGTGGACCAAGACCTGGATCGAGTCCACCAAGGCGTGACGCACGCGTCCGTCAAGGGTCTCTCCGGCGCGCCCGACCGCCCCCAGTCGGGCGCGCCTCTCGGGTGGTCCCGGGCGTCCCCCCGAAGGCCCGGGTCACCCTTCTCCCTGGAGAGACCTCCACGACGACGGCGTCGATGGCCGTCGTCCGCACCGGGGCCGGTTCCTCGACCGGCCGTCCGGCGTTCGTGAGCGGCTCCCATGGGCCCCGCGGCGTGCGGGGTGCCGGTGGGGCCGGTGCGCAGTCGTCGCACGCGAACACCCCGGTGGAGTCCGGCAGGCGGCCGACGCGGACGCGCGGCCGGGGCCATTTCTTGCGGCAGACGACGCAGGCGTCGCCGAGGCGCTGAGCGGGGCTCAGCGTTCCCGGGTCGAACGTCGGCTCGCCCGTCTGGCCCATGTCCCCATCCCCCTGGCGGGAGTCGAATCACGTCACTCCTTTATAGGCGGGATCGGGTGTTGTCCCTGCTAGTGAAGGTGAAAAGGGCGGCAAAGGCTCTCGTGTCGACCGTCCGTTCATGATCATCGGGGGTTAACGGCGGGGCGGAGCACACGCGCACCGGGCGAGAGCTTTGCCATCTTTTGGTGGGTTATTGCGTACAAAGGAGATATGTCTGTCCGGATCGATGCGCGGCGCGTCCGGCCGCGGTCCGAGCGGGCACGCGTGACGCTGGCGGCGGCGGCCGCCGCCGGCCCCTCGCTCGCCGCCGCGGTGGCCGCGGCCGCGGCCGCGCTCGCGCTGCTCGCGGACGTCCGCCGCGCCGCCGTCCTCGCCGCCGTCATGGCCGCCCTGGGCGCGGTCGCCGTCGCCGTCGCGGGATTGGGTGCGTGGGCCGCCGCCGGCCGGGCGCTGCGGCCCGTGGAGCGGCTCGAAGCGGAACTGGCCGAGATCACCGCCGCCGACCCGGCCCGCCGCCTCGCGGTCCCCGACGGCCGCACGGGGGCCGGCCGGCTCGCCCGCCGCGTCAACGGCGTCCTCGACCGGCTGGAGCGCGCGACGCTGCACCGGCGGAGGTTCATCGCGGACGCCTCGCACGAGCTGCGCACGCCCCTGGCCGGCCTGCGGACGCAGATCGAGCTGGCCCTCGCCGACCCGGAGGATCCCGAGCTCGTGGACACGCTGCGCCGCTCGCTGCGCGACAGCGAGCGGCTGCACCGCATCGTCGACGACCTGCTCGCGCTGGCCCGGCTGGAGTCGGGGACGATGCCGGACCGCGAGCCGGTCGACCTCGCGGCGCTGGTCGAGGCCGAGGCCGCGCGGCGGACGGCCCCGGTCCGAGTGCACGCCAAGGCCGAGCCCGGCCTCACCGTGCACGCCGACCGGTTCGAGGTCACCCGGCTGCTGCTCAACCTGCTCGACAACGCCGAGCGGCACGCGGACGGGCTGGTCGAGGTGGAGGCCCGGCAGGAGGGCGACAGCGCGATCGTGGAGGTGCGCGACGACGGGCCGGGCATCCCGCACGCCGACCGCGACCGCGTCTTCGAGCGCTTCACCAGGCTGGACACCGCGCGGAGCCGGTCCGAGGGCGGCAGCGGCCTCGGCCTGGCGCTCGCCCGGCAGATCGCCGCCGTCCACGGCGGGACCCTGCGGGCCGCGGACGGAGCGCTCGGCGCGCGCCTCGTGCTGCGCCTCCCGCTCGCCGACTGACCGGCGCCCCGGACCGCGTCCCGCCGGTCCGGCGCCGGGCGCGCCGGCGCCCGGCAGGGCGGCGGGACGCCCGCGCGCCGATGTCCGACAATGGTGCGGTGATGTCTCCCTCTGGCGCGGCCGCGCCCTCCGCACGAGAACTCGTCGTCCTCGGCTCCACCGGCTCGATCGGGACCCAGGCCCTCGACGTCGTCCGCCGCAACCCCGACCGGTTCCGGATCGCGGGCCTCGCGGCCGGCGGCGAGCGGGTGGAGCTGCTGGCCGCGCAGGCGCTGGAGTTCCGCCCGGAGGTCGTCGCGGTGGCCAAGGCGTCCGCCGCGCAGGAGCTCCAGCTGGCGTTCTACGCCGAGGCCAAGCGGCGCGGCTACGCCTCCGGCGACTACGCCATCCCGAAGATCGTCGCCGGTCCGGAGGCGGTCGCCGAGGTGGCGGCGTGGCCGTGCGACGTGGTGCTGAACGGGGTGACGGGCGCGCTCGGCCTGGCCTCCACCCTGGCCGCGCTCGACGCGGGCCGCACGCTCGCGCTCGCCAACAAGGAGTCGCTGATCATCGGCGGGCCGCTGGTGAAGGAGCGGGCGCGGCCGGGGCAGATCGTCCCGGTCGACTCCGAGCACTCGGCGCTCGCGCAGTGCCTGCGCGGCGGCCGGGCGGAGGAGGTGCGGCGGCTGGTGGTGACCGCCAGCGGCGGCCCGTTCCGCGGCAAGGCCCGCGCCGAGCTGGCCGACGTCACGCCCGAGCAGGCGATGAAGCACCCGACCTGGGACATGGGCCCGGTCATCACCATCAACTCCGCGACCCTGGTCAACAAGGGCCTGGAGGTCATCGAGGCGCACCTGCTGTTCGACGTCCCGATGGACCGGATCGAGGTCGTGGTGCACCCGCAGTCGATGATCCACTCGATGGTGGAGTTCACCGACGGGTCGACGCTGGCCCAGGCGAGCCCGCCCGACATGCGGCTGCCGATCGCGCTCGGCATCGAGTGGCCGGACCGCGTCCCGGACGCCGCGCCCGGCGTCGACTGGACGCAGGCGCACACCTGGGAGTTCTTCCCGCTCGACGACGAGGCGTTCCCGGCCGTCGCGCTCGCCCGCCGCGCCGGCGAGCTGGGCGGGACGGTCCCCGCCGTCTACAACGCGGCCAACGAGGAGTGCGTGGAGGCGTTCCGTGCCGGACGGCTGCCGTTCCTGGGGATAGTCGACACGATCACGCGGGTAGTGGAGGAGCACGGGTCCGGGACGCCGGGCGAGCTGACGCTGGACGATGTGCTGGCCGCCGACGCCTGGGCGCGCGCACGGACCAGGGAAGCGACCGGCCTGGGCTGAGCCCCGCGGGGCCGGCCGGGCGCCGGAGGAGATCCCTCGGGCGGGACCGGACCCGGAAGGGGGATCGGATGGCCTTCGCCTTGGGCGCGGTGGCGTTCGTCATCGCGCTGCTCGTGTCGGTGATGCTCCACGAGGGCGGGCACCTGCTCACCGCCAAGCGGTTCGGGATGAAGGCCACGCAGTACTTCGTCGGGTTCGGCCCGACGCTGTGGTCGCGGACCCGCGGCGAGACCGAGTACGGCGTCAAGGCGATCCCGCTCGGCGGCTTCGTCAAGATCATCGGCTATACGCCGCTGGAGGAGGTCGACGAGGCCGACCGGCCGCGCGCCTTCTACCGCCAGCCCGCGGGGCGGCGCGCGATCGTCATCGCGGCGGGCGTCGTGGTGAACTTCGTGTTCGCGTTCGTGCTGCTGATGGCGATGGCGATGACGGTCGGCGTCCGGCAGCCCGGCACGGTGACCACGACGGTCGACCAGGTCAGCACCTGCGTGCCGGCGCGGCTGCAGGACGGTTGCGGCGGCGGCCGCCCGGCGTCGCCGGCGAAGGCGGCGGGGCTGCGCGCGGGCGACCGCGTGCTCTCCTTCAACGGCACGCCGGTGGCGGACTGGGACGAGCTGCGCGACGCCATCGACAAGGCCAAGCCGGGGGAGACGGTCCCGGTCGTCGTGCAGCGCGCGGGCGTCCGGCAGCCGGTGACGTTGCGCATGCGGTTGGCGGACGTCGGCGGGGAGCCGTTCGTCGGGCTGTCCGCGCGGGTGGTCGGCTCCGGCTACGAGCGGACGGGCCCGGTCAACGCGGCGGTGTTCGGCGGCCGCGCCATCGGCAGGACCGTGCAGAGCATGGGGCAGATCGTGGTGGACCTGCCGGCGGCGATCCCGAAGCTGTTCACCCCCGAGCGGCAGAGCTCGCCGGGCGGCCAGGTCGGCAGCGTGGTCGGCGCGACGGAGGTGTCGGGGCAGATCTTCTCCTCGCACAGCACCGTCCGTGACAAGATCGCTCTGTATCTGTCGCTGGTCGTCTCGGTGAACATCTTCTTAGGAGCGCTCAACGTCGTCCCTCTGCTGCCGCTGGACGGCGGGCACCTCGCGGTCGTCGCCTACGAGCGGTTGCGGGTGCGCTTCAACGCCGTCAGGGGACGTCCGGATCCGGGCACCGTCGATATGACCAAGCTCATGCCCTTGACATATCTGGCGGTGCTGGTGCTGGTGGGGCTCGGCGTGCTGCTGATCCTCGCGGACCTGGTCAACCCCCTCCAGATGCCGCAATGAGCGAGAAGGTTTACCGGGCGTAGCCGAGCGGTCACACTATTCCATGCCGGTCGCCGTCACCTCATCCATGCGGGGCGCCTAGGCTGGGCAGAGCGAGTCAGAGGAGAGGGATGAGCGTTTCACTGGGTATTCCGACGGTCCGCGGCGAGGGCGACGGACAGGGGGCGCAGAGCCTGGTCGCGACGCGCCGCAAGTCGCGCCAGATCATGGTCGGCGACGTGCCGGTCGGCGGCGACGCGCCCGTGTCGGTGCAGTCCATGACCACGACCCTCACCGCCGACGTCAACGCCACGCTGCAGCAGATCGCGGAGCTGACCGCGTCCGGCTGCCAGATCGTCCGGGTGGCGGTCCCGTCGCAGGACGACGCCGAGGCGCTGCCCGCGATCGCCAAGAAGTCCCCGATCCCGGTCATCGCCGACATCCACTTCCAGCCCAAGTACGTGTTCGCGGCGATCGACGCGGGCTGCGCGGCGGTCCGGGTCAACCCGGGCAACATCAAGAAGTTCGACGACAAGGTCGGCGAGATCGCGCGCGCCGCGCAGGACGCGGGCGTGCCGATCCGGATCGGGGTGAACGCCGGCTCGCTGGACAAGCGGCTGCTGGAGAAGTACGGCAAGGCCACCCCGGACGCGCTGGTGGAGTCGGCGCTGTGGGAGTGCTCGCTGTTCGAGGAGCACGGCTTCCGGGACATCAAGATCTCGGTGAAGCACAACGACCCGGTCGTGATGATCCAGGCGTACCGCAAGCTCGCCGCCGCCTGCGAGTACCCGCTGCACCTCGGCGTGACCGAGGCGGGGCCGGCGTTCCAGGGCACGGTGAAGTCGGCGGTGGCGTTCGGCGCGCTGCTGAGCGAGGGGATCGGCGACACGATCCGGGTGTCGCTGTCGGCGCCTCCGGTCGAGGAGGTCAAGGTCGGCACGGCGATCCTGGAGTCGCTCGGGCTGCGGCAGCGCGGCCTGGAGATCGTGTCGTGCCCGTCGTGCGGCCGGGCGCAGGTGGACGTCTACACGCTCGCCGAGCAGGTCACCGCGGGCCTGAAGGACTTCCCGGTGCCGCTGCGCGTCGCGGTGATGGGCTGCGTGGTGAACGGCCCCGGCGAGGCGCGGGAGGCCGATCTCGGCGTCGCGTCCGGCAACGGCAAGGGCCAGATCTTCGTCAAGGGCGAGGTCGTCAAGACGGTGCCGGAGTCGCAGATCGTGGAGACGCTGATCGAGGAGGCCATGCGCATCGCCGACGACATGGGCATCGAGATCGGCGAGGACGGGTCGGTGTCCGGCCCGGGCGCGCAGGTCGTGGTGAGCTGACGCCGGCGCGGTGATGTGACGGCCGCGGCCGCGTAGGCGGCCGGGGGCGGGCCCCGACAAGGGTCCTCGGGTGATGAGCCCGGGGGCCCTTTTTCGCGTTGTGGCCGGTGGCCGGGGGTGCGGGTGTGCCCGGCCCGGTCGGTCGCGGCGCGCACACCCCACGGAATGCCCGGAACCGGAACGTTCGGGTGGATCACAAAGTTCCGTGGATCTTGTCACGATTCCGCATCTGGTCACGACAAGCTCTGTTGTCGGACTTGTCCGCAGAGCAACAATCTTCACTTGTTTGCCCAAATGTCCGACTCATCCGAGTCGACAGGTTAGGGGGATATGTGAAGAGGACTGTCGTCGTGGCCGCGGTGGCCGGGCTCGGGCTGGCCGGGCTCGGCACCGCGAGCGCACAGGCTGCGGGCCCCTCCGCGGCCGGCGGGTTCGACCCCGCCGCGGTCAAGTGGCACGCCTGCCCGGCGGACTTCGTCCAGCAGGTCCACGACCTGTACGACGGGCTGTACCCGGTCTCCAAGATCGTGCAGTGCGGCGAGCTGCAGGTGCCGCTGGACTACGCGCAGCCGAACGGCAAGAAGATCACGCTGCAGCTGACCCGCACCCCGCACACCGGCACGGGCGCCGCCAAGGGCGACATGGTGGTGAACCCGGGCGGACCGGGCGGCGGCGGCGCGCTGTTCGGCCCGCGGGTGTTCGCGCAGAACTCCGCGGCGCTGAAGGACGCCTACAACGTCATCGGGTTCGACCCGCGCGGCGTCGGGATGAGCGTCCCCTCGCTCAGCTGCGACCCGAACTACACCAACGCCCCCCGCCCCGACTACGGCACCGGCGACCGCGCCTCGGTCTCCGTGTGGCTGAAGAAGTCCAAGGCGTACACGGACGCGTGCAAGAAGGCCGACAAGATCGGCCTGCTGAACCACATCAAGACGACCGACTCCGTCCGCGACATGGAGTCGATCCGCAAGGCGCTGAGCGACAAGAAGCTCGACTACTACGGCGCCTCGTACGGCACCTACCTCGGCTCCGTCTACGCGACGATGTTCCCGAAGACCGTGGGCCGGATGGTGCTGGACGGCAACGTCGGCCCGTCGGACGTGTGGTACGACGCCAACCTGAACCAGGACGTCCAGTTCGACAAGAACATGGACTACTACTTCGGGTGGATCGCCGAGTACGACTCCGTCTACCACCTGGGCACCACCCAGGCGGGCGTGCGGTCGTTCTTCTACAAGCTCCGCGCCACGCTCAAGACCAAGCCGGTGTACTACACCGACCCGAGCAGCGGCCAGAAGTTCGCCGTCGGCCCGGACGAGCTGACCGACGTGATCCAGAACGCCGCGTACCGCCGCAGCCAGTCCCTGTGGAACGCCTACGCGGTGGGCCTGGAGGCGTACAAGACCGGTGACGCCGAGACGTTCGTCGGCACCTTCGGCGCGCAGACGACCGGCGGCGCGGACGACAACGAGTTCGCCGTCTACAACGCCGTGCAGTGCACCGACGTCCAGTGGCCGACGAGCTGGGCGAAGTGGGAGCGCGACAACGTCCGTATCAACAAGAAGCACCCGTTCCTCACCTGGGGCAACGTGTGGTTCAACGCGCCGTGCCTGACCTGGCCCGCCAAGGCCGGCACGCCGGTGAACGTCGGGCGCAACCCCCAGCTGCCGCGCAACATCCTGCAGTTCGAGGGCAGCGAGGACGCGGCGACGCCGCTCGCCGGCGCGCTCGACATGCACCGTCGGCTCAAGGGCTCGCAGCTGGTGATCCAGGACGGCGACCGCACGCACTGCATCGTGCACCGCGGTTCGGCGGCCGTGGACGCCATCTTCGACCGGTACTTCCTGACCGGGGAGCGTCCGGGCCAGTCCGTCACGCACGTCCCGCAGCTCGGCGACCCGGTGCCGCCGGCGCAGACGTCCGCCAAGACCAAGTCGCTGTCCACGACGGTGACGAAGGCGGCGCGGCTGAGCGACGACGTCATCCGCTGAGACCCGTGACCGGCTGACCGGGCGTCCGCCCGGCCGGCCGCCGCGGAACGGCCGAGAGGGCCCCGGGGAGCGATCCCCGGGGCCCTCTTCGCATGCCGGTCGCCCGCAGACCGACCGCAGACCGACCGCAGACCGACCGCAGATCGCCCGCCGGTCGTTCGCCGGTGCGTCCCTCGCGGACCGACATCACGAACATTGGTGGATCTTGTCACGATTTCGCATCTGGTCATCAGCGACTCTCCCGCCATATCGCCCCGAACCGCCACAATCACCACGCAATCCACGCATCCGCATGCATCGGCGCCGCTCCCCCCTCCGAGCCCGACGGGGGCTCCGGAGCCGCCGATACGAGGGGGTCAAGTGAGAAGGATCGTCATCGTCACGGCCGCCGCGGCCGTGGCGGCCGGCGGCACCGTCGCCGCCGTCTCCGCGAACGCGGCCACCGGCCCGTCCGCGGCGAACCTGGTCGCGGCGAGCGGCATCAACTGGGGCAAGTGCGAGGTCAGCGGGCCGAACGACCCGATGAACAAGGCCCAGTGCGCCCAGGTCCAGGTGCCGCTCGACTACGCCAAGCCGAACGGCCGCAAGATCTCCATCGCGGTGTCGCGCTACAAGCACACCGACGACAAGAACTACCAGGGCGTGCTGTTCGTCAACCCGGGCGGCCCCGGCGGCACCGGCATCGAGTACGCGCCCGCCCTGGCCCGCTGGATGGGCGGCGTCGGCCACGCCGCCACCGCCGCCAAGTACGACATCATCGGCTTCGACCCCCGCGGCGTCGGATCCAGCCAGCCCGCGCTGACCTGCGACAAGACCTGGTACGACCCGGTGCGGCCGGACTACGTCCCGCAGACGGCGAAGGACGAGGCCGTCTGGAAGGCCAAGGCCAAGAAGTACGCGGAGGACTGCCAGCGCAAGTTCGGCTGGATGCTGCCGCACATGCGCACCACCGACGCCGCCCGCGACGTCGACGTCATCCGCGGCGCGCTCGGCCAGCAGAAGATCAGCTGGTACGGCTTCTCCTACGGCACCTACTTCGGCGCCACCTACGCCACGCTGTTCCCGAACCGCGTGAAGCACATGGTGCTGGACGGCAACGTCAACCCGAAGACGGTCTGGTACGACGCCCAGCTCGAGCAGGACAAGGCGTTCGAGAAGAACATGAAGTCCTGGTGGGCCTGGACCGGCAAGTGGGACTCGGTCTACCACCTCGGCACGACCGAGAAGGCCGTCGAGGCGAAGTACTACGCCGCCCGCGCCGCCGCGAAGAAGTCCCCGATCGGCGGCAAGATCGGCCCGGACGAGCTGGACGACATCGTCCTGACCGCCGGCTACAACACCGGCTACTACATCCCGTTCGCGCAGGCCCTGTCGGACTGGGTGAACAAGAAGGACGCCTCCGGGCTGCTCGACTGGCTGAACACCGGCGGCGAGGACAACGACTTCGCCGTCTACAACGCCGTCCAGGCCGCCGACGCCAAGTGGCCGCGGAACTGGAACAAGTGGCACGACGACGCGGCCAAGCTCTACAAGGAGGGCTACCGCTTCAACACCTGGAGCAACGTCTGGTTCAACGCGCCCATCGCGTTCTGGCCGTTCCAGGGCGGTCCCGCGCTGAAGCTGAAGGCGAGCAAGAGCCTGCCCGGCATGCTGCTCGTCCAGTCGTCGCAGGACGCCGCGACCCCGGTCGCGGGCGGCTACAACATGCACAAGGTGTTCCCGTCCTCGCGGCTCGTCCTGGAGGTCGGCGGCAAGACCCACGCCAACACGCTGAACGGCAACGCGTGCCTGGACGACAAGGTCGCCGCCTACCTGGACACCGGCGCGCTGCCGAAGAGCGCCAAGGGCGCGGACGCCTACTGCAACGCCGTCCCGGCGCTGAACGACCCGAACCCGACGGCGATGACGGCCAAGGCCGCCGGCGCCGTCGCGCTCGCCGTCGCCGGTACCGCCGCCCCGTCCCCCGCGACCGCCGCCCCCGGACGGCCCGCCGGGCTCGCCTGGCACCCCTGCCCCGCCAAGGACCCGGTCGAGGGCGCCCGCCTCAAGGGCCTGCAGTGCGCGACGCTCCGGGTGCCGCTGGACTACGCACACCCGCACGGCGAGCAGATCACCCTGGCGCTGTCCCGCGCGCGGCACACCGCGAAGAAGAGCCAGGGCGCCGTACTGCTCAACCGCGGCGGGCCGGGCGCGCACGGCCGCGACCTCGCGGGCGTCTTCCGCGCGGCGATGCCCCGCGGCGTTGCCGCGTCCTACGACTGGATCGGCTTCGACCCGCGCGGCGTCGGTGCGAGCAGGCCCGCGCTGGTCTGCGACAGGAGCTACCAGGACCCGGGGCGCGCGCGTCCCGACACCGTCCCGGAGAGCGCCGCCGCCGAGCGGGCGTGGAAGAAGCGGGCCCGCGCCTACGCCCGCGACTGCGCGAAGCGGTACCGGACCGTCCTGCCGCACATGGGGACGGCCGACTGGGTGCGCGACCTGGACGCGATCCGGCGGGCGCTGCACCAGCGGAAGATCAACTACTTCGGCTACTCGTACGGCACCTACCTCGGCGCCGCGTACGCCTCGGCCCACCCCGGCCGCGTCCGCCGCATGGTCCTCGACAGCGTCGTCAAGCCGAGCGGCGTCTGGTACGGCGACAACATCGACCAGAACATCGCGTTCGAGAAGCGCATCAAGGCGTTCTTCGCCTGGGTGGCCGATCACCACGCGCTCTACCGGCTCGGGAAGAGCGCGGGCCGGGTCGCCGGCGCCTACGACCGCGCCCGCGCCGCGCTGAAGGCCAAGCCGATCGACGGCAAGATCGGCCCGGACGAGCTGGACGACACGTTCCTCGCCGACGGCTACGGCGACTACGGCTGGGCCGCGCACGCCGCCGCGCTGTCGGCGTACGCCGTCCGGCACGACCCGGGCCCGCTCCGCAAGGTGTGGCAGCCGCCGTCCTGGCTGGACCAGAACAACTACGCCGTCTACAACGCCGTGCAGTGCCGCGACGCCGCATGGCCGCGCGACTGGCACCGCTGGCACTCCGACAGCGTCCGTCTCTATCGCGAGGGCTACAAGTTCGAGACCTGGAGCAACACCTGGTACAACGCGCCCTGCGCGTACTGGGGAGCCCCCGGCGGGCGGCCGCCCGAGGTGGGCGCCGGGTCGTCGCTCGCGCCGATGCTGCTGGTCCAGGGCACCGAGGACGCCGCCACCCCCTACCCGGGCGCGCTGGAGACCCACCGCCTGTTCCCCACGTCCCGGCTGCTCGTGCAGGTCGGCGGGGGCAACCACGGGGTGACGCTCTCGGGCGACCGGTGCGTCGACCGCACCGTCGCCGCCTACCTGGGCAAGGGCGCCCTGCCGCCGGACCGGCCGGGCCCGGACGCCACCTGCAAGGCCCCGGCGCCGCCCCGGCCCGGTCCCGCCAAGAAGGCCGGACGCTCCCACCACGCCGCCTCGCGCAAGTGAATCCCCCGGTGGGGGAGCCGGTGGAGGTACGAGCACCGGGGACGTCATAGGCTTGTCGGCGTGGTGCTGACAGTGCTGTACGCCGCGGCGGCCCGGTCCGGGAGCCGGTAGCCGTGCGCATGCTGGGTTCGCTGCCGGTCCGGGTCCTCGACGACCGGTACCGCGCGGAGGCGCTCGCGATCCTCGACGCCGACCCGGTGGCCAACGTGTTCGTCGGTTCCCGCGTGCACGCGGCCGGGCTCGACCCGCGCCGCCTCGGCGCCCAGATGTGGGGCTACATGCGGGACGGGCGGCTGTCCGCGCTGTGCTACTCGGGCGCCAACCTGATCCCGGTCGCCGCCGGGCCGGAGGCGATCCGCGCGTTCGCCGAGCGGGCGCAGGCGCAGGGCCGGCGCTGCTCGTCGATCGTCGGGCCCGTCGACGCGGTCGGCGACCTGTGGGAGATCCTGGCGCCGTACTGGGGGCCGCCGCGGGCCGTCCGCGCGTCCCAGCCGGTGATGGCCACCTCCGCCGTCCCGGACGTCCCGGCCGACCCGGGCGTCCGGCGGGTGCGGATGGAGGAGTTCGACGTCGTCTACCCGGCGTGCGTCGCGATGTTCACCGAGGAGGTCGGCGTCTCCCCGAACAGCGGCGACGGCGGCGTGCTGTACCGGGCCAGGGTCGCCGAGCTGATCCGCGACGGCCGCGCGTTCGCTCGCATCGAGGACGGCCGGGTCATGTTCAAGGCGGAGGTCGGCGCCGTCACCCCGCGCGCGTGCCAGGTGCAGGGCGTGTGGGTCCCGCCGGACCTGCGCGGGCGGGGCCTGTCGGTGGCCGGCATGTCGGCGGTGGTGCGGGAGGCGCTGCGCGGCATCGCGCCGACGGTGTCGCTGTACGTCAACGACTACAACACGCGGGCGCGGGCCGCCTACCGCCGCGTCGGCTTCGCCGAGCACGGCTCGTTCATGTCGATCCTCTTCTAGCCGGCGGCGAGGGCCAGGCAGCCAACATTTCCGGAGAAGCCCGACTTGTCGGAGCGTGCCGGATCTGCGGCGGACGCCTGACTCGGCGCCCGATCGGCCGGTACGATCCACGCCGTGGAGTTCGCCGAGGCGTTCCGGCAGGCCGTCCAGGCGAGCGGGCTCACCCTGGAGCGGATCCGCCACCGGCTCGGCCGGCGCGGCCTCACCGTCAGCGTGGCCACGCTGAGCCACTGGCAGCGCGGCCGCAGCCGCCCTCGTTCCCGCGCCGCCGTCGCGATCCTGGAAGAGGTCCTAGGGGTGGCGCCCGGCACGCTCACCGGCCCGCTGGACGAGGCCGGACCCGCCCCCGCCCCGGCGCGCGGGGGAGGGCCGTCCGGCGCCGCGCCCGCCTCGCCGGCCGCGGCGGGCGAGCTGTGGCCCGACCCGCGGCGGTACGCCGACCTCGTCGGGCAGCTCGACCGGTCCGGCGACCACCGGCTCGAACGGCTCAGCGTCCACGACGTCTACCGGCTGGACGCGGACGGCCCCCGCTGGACGCTGTCGGTCCGCGCCGTCCTGCGCGCGGCCGGCGACGACGTCGACCGCGTCGTCTGCGTCCACCGGACGGGCCCGGAAGCTCCGCAGGGCGACGCCCCGGCGGGCGACGTCCCGGTGGCCGACGTCCCGGCGGGCGGCGCTCCGGTAGGCGGCGATCCGGCGGAACCGGCCGGGCCGGGGGAGGGCGCGGCGGAGCTGTCCGCCGTCCGGTACTGCCGGCCCGGACGGGTCCGCGCGGGCGGCGGGCTGATGGCGTTCGAGCTGGTCTTCGACCGCGTGCTCACGGCAGGCGAGACGGCGGTGATCGAGTACGACCTCCGGCCGTCCGGACCGGACCCCGGCGGGCCGCCGGACGGCTACGACCGGCGCTTCTCCCGGCCCGTGCACGACTACGTCGCGATCGTCCAGTTCGGCACCGGGCGGCTGCCCGCCCGCTGCTACGGCTTCACCGCCGACGGGCCGCTCGCGCCGCGGCGGCGGCTCGGCGAGCTGTGGATCGGCACGTCGGGAAGCGCGAACATCGCGGTCGGGCCCGTCCGGCACGGCATCGTCGGGGTCGAGTGGGAGTGGGAGTGACGGAACGGGCGGTCGACTTCGGGGCGGCGGAGCCTTACAGTGAGGCCGAAGGTCGTGAACACGGCGGTCAAGGCCGTGCGGCGGGGGCCGGCCGGAGCGGATCCGGAGGCCGAGCTGTGCAGAGCGTGGCGGAGGACGACCTCCTCCAGGTCCTGCGGTACGGGCCCTTCAACGTGGCCCTGCACGCCGCCATCCAGGCGCGCGGCCTCAGCCTCGAATCGCTGCGCCGCCGGTTGGAGGCGCAGGGCGTCGCCGTCAGCCTGTCCACGCTGAGCTACTGGCAGCGCGGCCGGACCCGTCCCGAACGCGCCGGGTCGCTGCGCGCCGTCCGCGGCCTGGAGGTCATCCTCGAACTGCCCCGGCACTCCCTGCTCACCCTGCTCAAGCCGAACGCCGAGCGGCCGCCCGGGCCGTGGCCGCCGATCGAGGAGCTGTGCCCCGAGCCCGGCGTCCGCGACCTGCTCGACGAGATCGGCGACGGCGGCGAGCGCCTCCTCACCGGGCTCAGCCTGCACGACCAGCACGTCATCGGCCGCCGCCGGGAGCTGCGCGAGATCCGCACCCGCGCGGTGTTCCAGGCGCAGCGGCGCGGCGTCGACCGCTGGATCGCCGTCTACCACAACCCGCACGGCGCGCTGCCGGCCTCGCGGACCGCGCGGGGCTGCCGGTTCGGCCGCGTCCGGATGGACGCCTCCAGCGGCCTCATCGCCGCCGAGCTGCTGTTCGACCGGGCGCTCGGCCGCGGCGAGACGTACCTGCTGGAGTACGGTTTCGGGTTCGGCGAGTCCGGCCCGCCCGCCACCGAGGAGGGCCGCGGGTTCCGCACGCCCCAGCACGAGTACCTCATCGAGGTGAGCTTCCATCCGGCCGCGCTGCCCGCCCGCTGCTACCGGACGTGGCGCCCCGACGGCCACACCGCCCTGCAGGACGCCGCCGACCTGCGGCTGTCCAGCTACCACAACGTCCACTTCATCGAGTTCGGCATGCCGGCCGGCTACCACGGCATCCGCTGGGAGTGGTCCTGACCTAGGTGACGAGGAGGCCGAGGAGGCGGTCGAGCTCGGCGGCCGGATCCCCGGTGAGGCCGGCGTGCACCGGCCCCGGCTGGACGATCGTGCTGCGCGGCGCCGTCAGCCACCGGAACCGCGCGCCCGGCGCCTCCTTCGCGGCCTGCCCGGCGCCCGCGCCGCCGCAGCAGATCGCCTCCACGCCCTTCAGCGCGGACCGCACGCCGTCCAGGTCCAGCGCCGGGTCCAGGGCGCGCAGCCGCGGCTCGTCCAGGTGGGTGCGGCAGCCGAGGTAGTCCAGCGCCCGGCAGTACACGACGACGCCCACGTTCATGCTCTCGCCGCGCTCGACCCGGGGGACGACGCGCAGCGCCGCGTACTCGAAGACGGTGGGCTCGCCGGCCCCGCGGATGTTGCTCGTGCGGATGTCGCTCCTGGGGGCGTCGCTCACGAGGGACCGCCCAGCCAGCCCGGGCGGTTCTCGCCGCGGCGCGCCCCGGTGTCCGGCCGGTGGCCGCTGACGTCCAGGTCGGGCAGCCAGTCGCGGGGCTTGCCGGCGCGCGGCAGCAGGATGTCCACGTACGCGTCGCGCAGCTCCTGGGGACCGGCGAACCCGGGCTCGTTCTCCAGCCACCGGTCGGGCACCAGCCCGGTCACCTCGCGCAGCAGCGCCTCGGTGATCTTCGGCGCCAGCTCCGCCTCCGCCTCCTCCAGCCGCGTCGCGAACGGGGTGAGCACGTGGTCGTCCACGTCGTACGGCCCCGAGAACAGCCGCGCGGCGTTCGCCCACGCGTGGTGGAAGATGAGGCTCGCGCCGTGGTCGATCAGCCACACGTCGCCGTGCCAGACCAGCATGTTCGGGTTGCGCCAGCTGCGGTCGACGTTGCCGATGAACGCGTCCAGCCACAGCACCCGCGAGGCGAACAGCCGGTCGGGCCGCCAGCCGAGCGGGTCGAACCCGAGCGAGCCGGGCAGGAAGTCGACGCCGAGGTTCCAGCCGGGGCTGGCCTTCAGCAGGTCCTGCACGTCGGGGTCCGGCTCGTGCCGGCCGATGGCCGGGTCGAGGTCGATGAGCACCTGGTCGGGGACCCGGAAGCCGAGCCGCCGCGCCAGCTCGCCCGCGATCACCTCGGCGATCAGCGCCTTGCGGCCCTGCCCGGCGCCGTGGAACTTCATGACGTAGGTGCCGAGGTCGTCGGCCTCGACGACGCCCGGCAGCGACCCGCCCTCGCGCAGCGGCGTCACGTAACGGATGGCGGTCACATGTGGCAACACGCCGCAACGCTACCGGGTGCGCGCGGGCCCGGGATAATCGGCGGCATGGCCGCTGAGCTGCTCGACCTGTCCGTCCCGATCACCACCGGAATGCCGGTGTACCCGGGCGACCCGGAGGTGGAGGCCGTCCCCGCGCTGACGGTCGCGGACTCCGGGGTGAACGTCCTGCGGCTGCACATGGGCTCGCAGACCGGCACGCACGTGGACGCCCCCTTCCACATCGACGACGCGCTGCCCCGGCTGGACGAGCTGCCCCTCACCCGCTTCACCGGCCCGGCGGTCGTCATGGACGCGCGCGGCCTCGCGCCCCGCGCGCCCATCTCCCCGGACCTGCTTCCGGACGGCCTCGCGCCCGGGGTGGTCCTGCTCATCGCGACGGGCTGGTCGTCGCGCTGGGGGACGGACGAGTACCTCGCCCACCCGTACCCGTCGCCGGAGACGGCCGAGGCCATCGCCGCCGCCGGCGTCCGGACGGTCGGCATCGACGCGCTCTCCGCCGACCGGACCCCGCCGCCCGGCTCGGACGACTTCTCGCTCGCCGCCCACCGGATCCTCTGCGGCGCCGGGGCCGTCATCGCGGAGAACCTCACCGGCCTCGGCCCGCTCGTCGCCGCGCAGGCCGAGGGGCGTCCGATCGAGGTCTCGCTCTTCCCGATCGCGCTCGCCGCCGCCGACGGCGCCCCCATCCGCGCCGTCGCGCGCCTGGGCTCCGCGCGCACACCGTAGGTGGGTGCGTGCCGTTCGTCCCCTATGACGGGCGCGATCCGTCCATGATGGGGTGCGGGGACGATCGAGAGGGCGGTGCGATGCGGGTGACATGGGCGACGGACCAGGGGAGTCCGGAGCGGCTCAACGAGGACTTCGTGGCGGCGGCTCCGGGAGCCGTCGTGGTGCTCGACGGCTGTGGGCTGCCGCTCGGCACCGACCTCGGGTGCGTGCACGGGACGGCCTGGTACGCGCGCTCGCTCGGGACGCGGTTGCTCGCGCGGATGCTGGACGGTCTCGGCCCGCAGGCCGGGCCGCCCGTGGCGCCGCCGGAAGGCGTGCACCGCCCGGCGCGGCGCCCGCTGGTGGCGCGGCTGGCCGGGGCCATCGCGGACGTGGCGGCCGCGCACCGGGCGAGCTGCGACCTGGGCGTCCCGACCACTCCGGCGGCGACGGTGCTGGCGGTGCGGGTCCGGGGCGACCTGGTGGACTACCTGGTGCTGGCCGACTCGACGATCCTGCTGGAGCGCGTCACCGGCGAGGTGGAGGAGATCACCGGCGGTCCCTATTACGCGGCGGCGGACCCGGGCGCGGCGGACGCGGCCATCACCGGCACGGTCCCGCTGGGGGAGCTGCGCCGGGTGCTGATGCTCACGGACGGCGCGACCCGGCTCGCCGACATGTTCGGCGCCACCGGCTGGGACGGCCTGGCGCGGCTGGCCGCCGAGCAGGGGCCCGGCGCGGTCGTCGAGCGGACGCGCGAGGTGGAACGCACCGACCCGCAGGGCCGGCGCTGGCCGCGCCACAAGATCCACGACGACGCGACGCTCGCGGTCTGCGCGTTCCCCGGCTCCTGAGCCCCGGCCGCGACGACGCGACGACGCGACGACGCCACGGTCGCCGTCTGCGCGTTCGACTCCCGCCGACGATCGCCGCAGACCCGAGTGGACTCCCGTGCGGTCAGGTACCGACCGCCCTGTGGCATTCCCGCGTGACCAGCATGCATATCGCCGTTCAGTGACGTCGAAAGAGTCATGCGGATGGGTGCCGCCGAACGATTCTGTGAAAATTGCGTTCACTCCGAAGATCTCCATCGATCTGTTGCGAAAGTGCTCGCCGGCAGGACAGTACCGAGCATGGATCGCATACGCGGCAGCGTGTGCGGCCAATCGATCTCTCAACCGGGAGGAACGTTGTCCACACGCCTGATGGCCCGCCGGATCGGTGTGGCCGCCGCCGGGGTGGCGGCGGTCTCGCTGCTGGCCCCGACCGCGGCCTATGCCGACGGCTCCAAGCGTGTCAAGTTCGACGTGCAGGCCAAGCTCGCGCACGGCGACCCGTATTCGTCGCGCGCCAAGGGAAAAGCCTGGTTCTATGACGGCCTCATCGGGGACCGCGCCGGATGGGACATCTACGTCTACGACCGCTCGAAGACCGGCAGATGGTGCGGAAAGGTCAAGGTGGTGGCCGATCTCCCCGCGCAGGTCGACGTGCAGTACAACGGCCCGAGGGTCTGCGGATACAACAAGAGCAAGCACTGGGTGGTGAACAAGACGACGGCGTGGACGCTGATCCGCGGTCTCAAGATCCAGCTCTGCGAGATCGAGCCGGTCAGCCAGGCCAACCAGAAGTGCGTGACCAAGAAGTATGTCAAGAACCCGTACTACTGAGCCGAGCTGAATCCGCGGATCACGAGCCGTTCGCGGGCGACCGGAAGCGGCTCTTGATGCGGAGAATCCTGCTTGCAGAGGCAGTGTGACAGGGCGATTCCGCCGAGTCACGGCGTGCCGTTGCCACCGCCGATGGCAACGGCACGCCCGCCGCCTCTTGGTGGTCCGGCTCGGTCGCTCTGCCGAAAGATCCCCATGCGTCGCGGACGTATGCCATCGGCGATATCCGGATGTCTTTTCCATCCCTTTGTGAGAGTTCTGTAAGGAGCTCTTTCCTGTGCCGCCTGTTCTGCAGGGCGTACTTGACGGCCTGGATCCTTTGGAACTGCTCGTCCGGGCCGCGGCGATCCGGGTGCCGGTGAGGTGGTCGGCCGGGGCGGAACGCGCCCGCGTCAGAGCCCGCGGAGGATGAAGGCGAAGAGCGCGTCGGCGAGCGCGGCGTTGGCGGTCTGCGGCATGTCGCGCAGAGGCCCGTGGTTGCGGAGCATCGCCATGCCGTGGACGCAGGACCATACGGTGAACTCGGCGTCCGGGCGCCGCTCGGCAGGAAGCGCGCCCGCGGTGACGAGCTCGTCGAGGACTCCGCTCAGCACCGACAGCGGCGTCCTGCCCTCCGCGTCGCCGTCGGACAGGCCCTCGGCGAACCTGAGGTGGCCGGGGACGGCGAAGACGGTGTCGAACAGGCCCGGCTCGGACGCCGCGAAGCCCAGATAGGCGGTGCCGACGGCGCCGAGCCGGGCGACCGCGCGGTCCTTGCTTCCCGGCCGGGCGGTCACCAGCCCCAGCTCGTGGTCCATCCGCTCGACGAGCGACCGCATCGCCTCGGCGCACACGGCGTTCAGGAGCGCGTCCCGGTCGGCGAAGTGCCGGTACGCGGCGTTGGGGGCGACGCCGACGATCCGGGTCGCCTCCCGCAGCGTCACCGCGCCGGGGCCGCCCGACCGGGCCAGCTCCACGCCCGCCCGGACGAGGCCCGACCGGACCACGCCCTTCGGCCGGCGGCCGCTCCGCCGCTCCGCGCCGGCCGCCGCGACGCCGTCCTCGCTCACGCTCCCGCCCCTCTCACCGTGGCCGAGCCCCTGCCGCTCGCCGCATTTAGTGGACGGTGTCCACATTGCGGCGTAAAGTGGACGGCGTCCACATAGATGGGAGCCGCCGTGACCACCCTCGACACCCTCCTCGACCGGAACCGCCGCTTCGCCGCCGCGGGCCCGCCCGCGGACCTGCCATTGTTCCCCAGGCTGAAGACGATCGTGATCTGCTGCGTCGACCCGCGCGCCGACCCGGCCGCCGTCCTCGGCCTCGGGCTCGGCGACGCCCTCGTCATCCGCAACCTCGGCGGCAGGTTCACGCCCGGCACCTTCCGGACGATGGCGGCGCTGCGGGCGATCGCCGAGGCCGAGGGCACCGATCCGGGGCCGGGATGGAACCTCGTCGTCCTGCACCACACCGACTGCGGGATGACCCGCCTCCGCGAGCACACCGGCCTGCTCGCGGACGTCTTCGGCGTCGACCCCGGCGACCTCGGCGGCAAGGCCGTCGGCGACCCGGTGGCCGCGGTGGCCGCCGACGTCGCGGCGATCAAGGCGAACCCGTTCCTGCCCGCCGCGTTCCAGGTGTCCGGCCTCGTCCACGACCTCGCCACCGGCCTGGTCGACGTCGTCGTGCCGCCGGCCCCCCTCCGGCCCGGGGCGGACGCCGCATGATCGCCGGGAAGTAGGGTGGCGCCGACCGAGGGAGAGGAGCCGCCGCATGCGGCTGGGCATCACCATGTTCGCGACCGACCTGACCATGCCGCCGCACGAGCTGGCCAGGGAGGCCGAGGCTCGCGGCTTCGCCTCGCTGTACGTCCCCGAGCACACCCACATCCCGGTGGCGCGCAAGACGCCGCCGCCGACCGGCGACACGGCCCTGGCCCCCGAGTACGCGCGCACGCTCGACCCGTTCGTGGCGCTCGCCGCGGCGGCGGCCGTGACCGAGCGGATCACCCTCGGCACCGGCATCATGCTGCCCGCCCAGCGCGAGCCGATCGTCACCGCGAAGGCCGTCGCGACGCTCGACCGGATCGCGGGCGGCCGGATCGCGCTCGGCGTCGGCTACGGCTGGAACGCCGAGGAGGGCGCCGACCACGGCGTCCCCTGGACGCGGCGGCGCGAGGTCGTGCGCGAGCACGTGCTGGCGATGCGCGAGCTGTGGACGCGGGACGAGGCGTCGTTCGAGGGCGAGTTCGTGAGCTTCGAGCCGAGCTGGTCGTGGCCGAAGCCCGCCGGCCGCGTCCCCGTGCTGCTCGGCGGCGCTCCCGGCCCGACGCTGTTCGCGCACATCGCCGAGTACGGGGACGGGTGGATGCCGATCGGCGGCGCGGGCATCCGCGAGGCGCTCCCGGACCTGCGCCGCGCCTGCGCCGACGCGGGGCGCGACATGGTCCCGGTCGTGCCGTTCGGGACCGTCCCGAGCGAGGAGAAGCTCGGCTACTACGCCTCGATCGGTATCGAGGAGGTCGTGCTGCGGGTCCCGGGAGGCGGCCGGGACGCGGTCCTGCCGGTCCTGGACGAGTACGCCCGCACCTACCTGTGACCCGGGGCCCCGGTCCCCGGGCCGCCGGCTAGCGGACCATCCGGAAGCAGAAGAAGGTCGGGAACCGGTAGAACTCGCCCTTGCCGGCCTTGACCGCCCCCAGGATCAGGAACACCCACTGGCCGATCAGCGCCTCCAGGTACGGGAAGACGATCGGGATCAGGAACGCGGGGGCCTTCGCGATGATCGCCGGCGGGACGCAGACCGCCATCACCGCCAGCAGATGGATCAGCAGCGTGATCTGCACGTTCAGCGCCTGCGCCGCGTGGAAGCGGACGAACGGCGACTCGCGCTTCTTCACCAGGTAGATGATCAGCGGGGCGAGGAACGAGATCACGAGCGTGCCGACGTAGGCGAAGATCGCCCAGGTGTTGTCGTCGTTGCGCGGCGGGGCGTACTGCGGCCCGTGCGGGACGCCCGGCGGCCCGTAGCCCCAGCGCGGGTCGTACGGTCCTCCGGGCGGGGGTCCCGGAGGCTGCCCGTACGGCTGCCCATAGGGCGGTGGCTGCTCGGTCACGGGGGTTTCCTTCGCGGCTGCGGGGGTCGTCGCATGAATCATAAAGTGCGCCGCCCTCGCCGCCCGCTGAACCGCGGCGAACCGCCCCCCGCGACGGCCGCCGCCGGAGCCCGTTCGCGGCCGGATCCGCCCGCTGGGCGGGACCCGCCGCACCGGGCATCCCGCCCCGCAACTTAGAATCTCGTTCGGCTCAGAAGGAGGCTGAATGAGCGGGGCGACCACCGAACGGCACATGCTCGGCGAGGACGAGGCGGCACCGCTGGCCGGGCTCGCCGCCCGGGTCCGCGAGCTGACCGAGGCGGCCGTCCTCACCGGCGTCGGCGCCGGCGAGGCGCGCGCCGTCGCGGACGAGATCGCCGCGCTCACCGAGCGGCTGCGGGCCGTGCGCCGCGACGCGCCGCCGTTCCTCGTCACCGACGGGCACCGCATGGACCGGCAGGGCGGCAACCCCGTCACCGGCGTCCTCAACCCCATCGCGCCGCCCGTCGACCTCGACGTCGCGCCCGACGGCATCGTCCGCGCCGAGTTCACCCTCACCGACGTCTACGAGGGGCCGCCGTCCTACGTGCACGGCGGCGTGTCGGCGATGGTCCTCGACCAGGCGCTCGGCATGGCCGCCGCGCAGACCGGCACCGGCGGGATGACCGCGACCCTCGAACTGCGCTACCGGCGGCCCACCCCGCTCGGCGTCCCGCTGACCGTCGAGGCCAAGGCCAGCCGCGTCGAGGGCCGCAAGATCTACGCGTCCGGGACGATCGCGGGCCCCGACGGCCGCGTCACCGTCGAGGCCACCGCGATGTTCGTCACGCCGCAGAACTTCCTGGTCCACCAGCGCTGAGCGCGGGCGGTCAGGCGGGCGCGCCCGCCTCCCGGACGGCCCGCGCCCGGGCCGGGTCCGGCAGCAGCGCGAGCGCGCCCAGCGTCAGCGCCGACGACACGACCATCGCGACCGCGATCGCCCACCAGCCGTAGTCGTGCAGCAGCCACATCGAATCTGCGCCACGACCACGGCGATGACCGCCACCGCGCTCGGCGAACAGCGGCGTGTCCATCACCCGGACCCGCACGAACAGCCCGCATCGGCCGCCTCATGGCTTCTCATCACGACACGGCCATCCACCACCCGATGGCCCTCGGCAGGACACCAGGATCCACCGGACAGGCTCTAGCGCTGCCCGCCATCTCTCTCGTGCCTGCGGCAACCAGCCTTGGGTGAGGTTTGAGGGGCCTCGGGTCTTCCCGTAGGCCACGCATCCCCGCCAGACGCCGGCGGCAACCTCGCCGCAGCCCGGTATCGGGCCCCGCCGGCATTGCCCCTAACGCCTCGAGCTGCATAAAAACATCAATCGACTCTTGCTGATATCTCAACTCGCTCTTATTCTGATCCCAATTGCTCGCTCTGCGAAGGAGATGCCCGTGCCTCCCAGTCACGATCCCCGACCGGCCGGCTGGCGGGTCGGCGCCGACATCGGCGGCACCTTCACCGACGTCATCGCCTTGGGCCCTGCCGGTGAGGTGGTCCCGATGAAGGTCCCGTCGACCCCGCCGGACTACGGGTCGGGCGTGGTGGGGGCGACCACCGCGGTTCTCGCGTCCGCCGCGGCCGCACCGGAGGACGTGATCGCGATGCTGCACGGCACGACCGTGGCCACCAACGCGATCCTGTCGATGAGCGGCGTCCGGACGGCCGTGGTCACCACGCGCGGTTTCCGGGACGTGCTGGAACTCGGCCGCCTGCGCCGGCCGGTGCTGTACGACCTGTCCTGGTCCAAGCCCGAGCCCCTCGCACGGCGCCGGAACCGGTACGAACTCGACCAGCGCATCACGGCAGCCGGGCGGCTCGAGCCCCCGGCCGGTGAGGACGAGGTTCGCGCGCTGGCCACGCGGCTGCGTTCGGACGGCATCGAGGCGGTGGCCGTGTGCCTGATCAACTCCTACGCCCGGCCTGACGAGGAGCGGCGGGTCGCCGATCTGCTGCGGGCTGCGCTGCCCGGCGTCTATGTCACGGCCTCGGTCGATGTCTCTCCGCAGCCGCAGGAGTTCGAGCGCACGAGCACGGCGGCGGTCAACGCCTACGTCGGTCCCGCCGTGCACGGCTATCTCACCCGTCTGGAGGCGGGGCTGCGGGCGGCGGGTGTGAGCGCCCCGTTGCTGGTGATGCAGTCCAGCGGGGGACTGCTCGACGCGGCGTCCGTCACGCAACGGCCGGTGCAGATCATCGAGTCCGGCCCCGCGGCCGGCGTCACCGCCGCGCAGAAGCTCGCGCAGATGATCGGCTTGTCCACGGTCGTGGCGTTCGACATGGGCGGGACCACGGCGAAGGCGTCGCTCATCGAGCACGGTGAGCCGTTCGTCTCGGCGGAGTACGAGGTGGGCGGGGGCATGAACGTCGCCCGTGGACTCGGGTCCGGTGCCGGTTATCCGGTGCGGGCGCCGTCGATCGACATCGCCGAGGTCGGCTCCGGTGGCGGCAGCATCATCTCCGTCGACGCGGCGGGCGCCCTGCACGTGGGGCCTGCCAGCGCGGGGTCACGCCCCGGCCCCGCCTGCTACGGGCAGGGCGGTGAGCTGCCGACGCTGACCGACGCGAACGTCACGCTGGGATACCTCAGCCCGAAGTCCCTCGCCGGGGGTCGCGTGGTGATCCACCCCGATCTCGCGGTGAAGGCGCTGTCGCCGGTCGCCGAGCGGCTCGGCGGCGACGTGCCGGGCACCGCTCGCGGCGCGTACCAGGTCGCCGTGTCGAGCATGACCACTGCGGTCAAAGCCGTGACCAGCGAACGCGGCCGTGATCCGCGCGAGGCGACCATGGTCGCGTTCGGCGGCGCCGGTCCGCTCTACGCGGCGGCACTGGCTCGTGAGCTGGGCATCTCCACCGTGATCGTGCCGGTGCACCCCGGGTTGTTCAGCAGCCTCGGTCTGCTCGTCGCCGACACCGAGCGCCACGAACTCGCGCCGTACCGGCCGGAGTTCGCCGAGGTGAGCGCGCTCGGCAGGGAGTTCGCGCGGCTCACCGCGAAGGTGACCGCCGAGCTGGGAGCGGACGCGATCGTGGACCGGCTGTTGGACATGCGCTACCGCGGTCAGCGGTTCGAGCTGCGCATCCGCGTGCCCGAAGGCGCCCTCACCGATGAGCTGCTCGCCGCGACGCGGGCGCGATTCCATGCCGAACACGAGCGCACCTACGGCCGGGCCGGTACGGACGAGCTGGTGGAGCTGGTCAACCTCCGGGTACGCGGCAGACTGCCCGCATCCGGGTCCATCGCGGACGTGCTGGGCCTTCCCATCACCGCGGGAGGCGAGCCGACCGTCCGTGAATGCCGGTTCGCGGAGACCGTACCCACGGTCGTCGTGGGGCGCGGCGACCTCGGCCCCGAGCCCCTCGACGGACCGTTGATCGTCGAGGACATGGACGCCACCACTCTCGTCCCCCCTGGCGCGCGAGTCCACCGCGACCGGTTCAACAACATCGTCATCACCTGGAGTGCCGAATGATCCGCGACGCCGTGACCTTCGAGGTCTTCCGCAACGCCGTCACGGGGCTCGCGGACGAGATGGCGATCACGATCCTGCGTACGGCGCACTCGCAGCTCGTCGCGTCCAGCATGGACTTCTCCGCCGCCCTCTGCGATGCGCGCGGAAGGGTGATCGCTCAGGCCAACACGCTGCCGGTGCACCTGGGCTCCATCCCGGACGCGATGGAGGCGATCTTCGACGAGTTCGGCGGCCGGATCCAGCCGGGCGACGTCTACCTGCTCAACGACCCGTCCCTGGGCGGCATGCACCTGCCGGACATCTTCGCGGTCGCTCCGGTGTTCGCGGGGGAGGCCCTGCTGGGGTTCTCGGTCACGGTCGTCAACCACACCGACGTCGGGGGCTGGGCGGCCGGCTCCATGGCCGTGCAGTCGAAGAGCATCTTCGCCGAAGGGGTCCAGATTCCCCCCTCGCGCCTGGTGGACGCCGGTGTCATGAACGAGACGTTCCTGCGGTTGATCCTGCGCAATGTCCGCGAGCCGGAGTTGCTGCGCGGCGACCTCGAATCCCAGATGGCGGCCTGCCACACCGGGGCCGAGGGCCTGCGCGCCCTCGCGGAACGGCATGGTGTGGAGGGACTCGCCGTCCTCATCGACGAACTGCTCGACTACGCCGAGACCCTGCTGCGCGCCGCACTCGCCGAAGCGGTCCCGGGCACCTACGAGTTCACCGACCACATCGACGACGACGGTCTCGGTTCGGGGCCCATCCCGATCCGGGTGAGGGCCACGCTCTCGGAGTCCGGGATAGAACTCGACTTCACCGGCTCCGCGCCGCAGGTCGACTCAGCCTTGAACGCGACGGCCTCGTTCACCCGCTCCGCCGCGTACGCCGCGCTGCAGGGAGTGCTCGCCGCCGACATCCCGGCCAACAGCGGCTTCTACCGGCCGTTCTCCTTCGTCATCCCCGAGGCCTCGATCCTCAACGGGCGACGGCCTGCCGCGCGCGGCGCCCGAGGCCTCGTCGGCTTCCGGATCATCGATGCGGTCCTCGGGGCGCTCGCCCCGGTGTTCCCCGACCGGGTGCCCGCCGCGGGTGACGGCGGACCCGATGGGATCGCGATCGGCCTCGTCGCCGACGGCGGGGAGTCCGTCGTGCTGTGGGACCCCCTGGCCGGAGCATGGGGCGCCCGGCCCGACCGCGACGGCGTCGACGGGATCAGCTCGCTGGGCGCCAATCTGACGAACACCCCCGTCGAGGAACTGGAACGCTCCGGACACCTCCGCATCGACGGATACGGATACCTGCCGGACTCCGGCGGAGCGGGCCGCTGGCGCGGGGGGCTGGCGACCTTCCGGGACATGACGCTGCTGGCGCCCGAGGCGAGCGTGCAGATCAGGTCCGACCGGCGCAAGTTCCTGCCGTACGGGCTGGACGGCGGTGCGCCGGGGACGCCCTCGCTCAACGCTCTCGACCACGGCGGACCCGGCGAACGTGTGCTCGAGTCCAAACCGCACTTCGTCATGACCGCCGGAACCCGCCACCGGCATGTGACCGCGGGCGGCGGCGGGCACGGCAGCCCGTTCGAGCGCGCCGTGGAGCGGGTCCGCGAGGACGTCCTCGACGGCAAGGTCACCCCCGAGGGCGCCGCACGGGACTACGGCGTCGTCATCACGGAGGCCGGCGTCATCGACGCGGCCGCCACCGCCGGACTGCGCGAGACGGCGCGCTCCGGGGCCCCATCCCTCCCGACCGACGGGACAGCCAGATGAGCGCGACCGCCTCCGAGCCCCAGACCACCGTGACGCCCCGGACGTGGCGCAAGGTCGGCATCCGGATCGTCCCCCTGATCGGCCTGGCCTACGTGGCCAGCTACATCGACCGCGCCAATGTCGGCTACATCGCCGCACCGATGAAGCGTGACCTGCACCTGTCCAGCAGCCAGATCGGCCTCGCCGCCGGGCTGTTCTTCATCGGCTATGTCCTCATCGAGGTGCCGAGCAACATGATGCTGGTCCGCTTCGGTGCGCGGAAGTGGATCGCCCGGATCATGATCACTTGGGGCCTGGTCACCGCCTCGACCGCGGCCGTGCACTCGGCGGCCACGCTGTACATCGCGCGGCTGCTGCTCGGGTTCGCCGAAGCCGGCCTGGCGGCCGGGATCCTGCTCTATCTGACGTTCTGGTTCCCCCGCCGCCAGCGTTCCTGGGCGTTGTCGGGCTTCTTCCTGATGACCCCGATCTCCGCGGTCATCGGTTCGCCGTTGGCCGCCGCTCTGCTCGCCTGGGGGCGGGACCTGTTCGGCGTGGCGGGCTGGCGGGCGCTGTTCCTCGTCGAGGGCGGCCTGACGGTCCTGGTCAGCATCCTGATCTTCGTCCTGCTGCCGGACCGCCCCCGGGACGCGCGCTGGCTCGACGACCGGGAGAAGGCCGCGATCGAGGAGACCCTGGCGACGGAGGCCGCCGAACACCGCACCCATGGCGCGCACACCGGGATGCGCCAGGCGCTGACCAGCGGCCGGGTGTGGGCGATGGCCGTGTCGTGGTTCGCGATCGCGTTCGGCCTCTACCCGCTGGCGTACTTCCTCCCTACGATGATCGCGTCCATCACGGACAGCATCGGCGGCGCGGGCGACGTCAGCAGTGTGCTGCTGTCCGCGATCCCGTACGCGGTGGCCGTGGTCGCGCTGCTCGCGTGGGCGCGCTTCGCCGCCCGGCGGTCGGCGGTCACGGCCACGGTCGTGCCGATGTCGCTCGGCGCGCTGGGCCTCATCCTGGCGACCTTCACCAGCAGCGGCCTCCTGTTCATCCTCGCGGTCTGCCTGAGCGTCGCCGGAATCATGACCGCGATGCCCCAGTTCTGGCGGATACCGGCCATCGGCCTGACCGGTGCCGCCGCGGCGTCCGGGATCGCGCTCATCAACTCCGTCAGCAACCTCAGCGGGTTCATCGGTCCCTACATCACCGGGAGCATCGAGGACGCGACCGGCAGCTTCACCTACGCGCTGCTGGCCATCGCGATCATCATGGTGGCCGGGATGACCGTCCTGCTGACCACGGGACGGCGGATGGAACGACTCGACGGGAGCCTGTCATGACCACAGCACTGATCATCGGAGACGTCCAACGGGGCATCACGACCGGCTACCCGTTCGCCCGGCGGGTCGTGCCGCCGCTCACGGATCTGCTCCCGCGCGCCCGCGCGGCCGGTGCGCTCGTCGCGTTCGTGCACTTCGCCTTCCGGCCCAATGGGGCCGACCTCCCGCCGGGCAATGCCATGTTCAGGTCGTTCTACGAGGCCGGGGACGCCTTCCTTGAGGGATCGGCCGGAGCGGAGATCGCTCTGCCGGTCGCCGAAGAGGACGTCGTCGTGCTCAAGCGCCGCGCCAGCGCGTTCGCCGGCACGGACCTCGACCTCGTGCTCCGCGCCGGCGGCGTCGACACGGTCGCGGTCGCGGGAGTCGCGACCAGCGCGATGGTCGCCGCGACGTGCTACGACGCGGCGGACCGCGGCTACCGGGTGACCGTCCTGCGCGACGGCTGCGCCGATGGCGACGCGGCGATGCACGACTTCTTCATGGACGCCGTGTTCCCCAGCCGGGGGTTCGAGGTCGTCACCTGCGCCGGCTGGCCAGAGGGACGGGAAGAGTGAGCGGCACGTTCCTGGAGCGGCTGCGCAGGGAGCTCGACGAGCGCCGAACGACGGCCGGCCTGCGCCGCGACCTGATGGTCTCGGGGCCCCAGGGACCGACCCTCGGCGTGGCCGGCGAGAACCTGGTGAACCTCGCGGCCAACGACTACCTCGGGCTCGCCGCCGACCCCGAGGTTCTGGAATCGGCCCGGCGGGCGTTGCGCGACATGGGGCTCGGGGTCACCGCGGGGCGCGTGCTCTGCGGCACCCGGGCGATTCACGCCGAGCTCGAGGCGGGTATCGCGGAGCTGGTGGGAGCCGAGGACGCCGTGCTCTACTCCTCGTGCTTCGATGCCAACCTCGGCGTCTTCGCCGCACTGCTCGGCCCGGACGATGCGGTCTTCAGCGACGCCCTCAACCACGCGAGCCTCATCGACGGCATCCGCCTGTCGCCCGCCCGGCGGTTCGTCTTCGTGCACGCGGACCTCGACGCGCTCGAGTGCCGGCTCGCCGGCAGCGCGGGCACCCGCAACCGGCTCATCGTCACCGACGGAGTGTTCAGCATGGACGGCGACGTCGCCGCGCTGCCTCGGCTCCGCGAGCTGGCGCGCCGCCACGACGCGGCCCTCATGGTCGACGATTCGCACGCGACCGGAGTGCTGGGCGCGACCGGTGCGGGTACGGCCGAGCACTTCGGGCTGCGCCGGGGCGCGGATGTGCTGACCGGGACGCTCGGCAAGGCCCTGGGCGCGGCGGGAGGCTTCGTCGCCGGGGACCGCGCGATCGTGGAGACGCTGCGTCAGGCGTCGCGCCCGTACATCTTCACGAACGCGATGGCCCCGCCGCTGGCCGCAGCGGCGCTGACCGCGATCCGCATCGCCCGGGAGCGCCCCGAACTGCGCGAGCGCCTCGCGGCCAACACCGCCTGGCTGCGCGGAGCGCTGCTCGACCTCGGTTACGACGTCCCGGCGGGCGAGCACCCGATCATCCCTGTGATGTTGCCGGGTGGCTCGGTGGCCGCCGACGTCGCCGGGGCGCTGCGGCGCGACGGCGTCCTGGCCTTCGCCCTCTCGCATCCGGTCGTCCCGGCCGGCGAGGAGCGGATCCGGGTGCAGGTCTCGGCGGCGCATACCGCCGACCAGCTCGAACGCGCGGTGACCGCGTTCGGTCGGGCCCGCGCCGTGCTGGCCGGCTCATGAGCGGTCGGGAGGGGTTCCGGGCGCCCACCACCGCCGACGGCCGCGAGTTCCAGGGCCGGGTCGCGATCGTGACCGGCGGCGCGAGCGGCATGGGCCTTGCGACCGTGCACGCGCTGGCGCGGCGCGGAGCGACCGTCGCGGTGTTCGACCTCACCGTACCCGGCGACGCGGAGCTGGCTTCGACGCTCGCGGTGCCGGCGGACCGCGTCCGGTCCTTCGCGGTGGACGTCACGAGCGCCGACCAGGTCGACCGGGCGTTCGCCGCGCTGCTCCAGGACGAATCGCGGCTGGACATCCTGGTCAATGCCGCGGGCATCGCACCGCCGACCGCGGCCGAGGACATCACCGAGGACGAGTGGGACCGTGTGCTCGCGGTCAACGTGGACGGGACGTTCCGCTGCTGCCGCCGAGCGCTCCCCGCGATGCGCAGCGGCGGCTGGGGACGGATCGTCAACTTCTCCTCCACGGCCGGCAAGACCGTCAGCACGGCCGGCGGCGCCCACTACACGGCGGCCAAGCACGGCGTGCTCGGACTCACCCGGCATCTGGCGAAGGACGCGGGCCCCGACGGGATCACCGTGAACGCCGTCTGCCCGGGCCTCATCGACACGCCGATGGCGCGCGGTCTGCTGCCCGAGGAAGCGCTCGACCGCGCCGCCCGGTCCTTCCCGGTGCCCCGGCTGGGGCGGCCCTGGGAGGTCGCGGAGCTCGTGGCGTTCCTCGCGTCCGAACGGGCCGCGTACATCACGGGCGCCGCCGTCGACATCAACGGCGGCGACTTGATCGTCTGAAGCGGCGGCACCCGGACGAGGTGCACGACCGTGAGGCGGCGGAGCGCAGCCGCCGAACGACCCTGGAACCACGAGAAGGTGAGCAGCCCTGTGAGCACAACGGTAGTCAGCACGATCCAGCACCGGATCGGCGGCCGGGAGACCGCCGGCGAGTCGCACCGCACCGCCCCGGTGTGGAACCCCGCGACCGGCGAGCACCAGGCCGACGTGCTGCTGGCCGAGGCCGCGGACGTCGACGCCGCGGTGGGCGCCGCGCGCGCCGCCCTGCAGGGCTGGGCGGACACGTCGGTCATGCATCGGTCGCGGCTGATGTTCGCCTTCCGCGGCCTCGTCGAGAGGCACCTCGACGATGTCGCGCGGATCGTCACCGCCGAGCACGGCAAGGTTCTGGAGGACGCCAGAGCCGAGGTCATCCGCGGCCTGGAGGTGATCGACTTCGCCTGCGGGATCCCGCAGTTGCTCAAGGGCGAGTACTCCGACCAGGTCTCGACTGGCGTCGACCTCTTCTCGTTCCGGCAGCCGCTCGGCGTCTGTGCCGGGATCACGCCGTTCAACTTCCCCGCGATGGTCCCGATGTGGATGCACCCGATCGCGATCGCGACCGGCAACACGTTCGTGCTCAAGCCCTCCGAACGCGACCCGTCGGCGGCGAACCTGGTCGCCGACCTCTATGCCGAGGCCGGCCTGCCGGACGGCGTCTTCAACGTCGTGCACGGCGACAAGGTCGCGGTCGACGCGATCCTCGACCATCCGGACATCGCGGCGGTCTCATTCGTCGGCTCCACACCGATCGCACGGTACGTGCACGACCGCGCGGCCGCGAGCGGCAAGCGCGTGCAGGCGCTCGGTGGGGCGAAGAACCATGCCGTCGTGCTGCCCGACGCCGATCTCGATCTCGCCGCCGGGCATCTGGTCGCGGCCGCCTACGGCTCGGCGGGCCAGCGCTGCATGGCGATCTCGGTCGCGGTGGCGGTCGGCGACGTCGCGGAGCCGCTCGTCGAGCGCCTGAGCGCGAAGGCGGCGGCGATCGAGGTCGGGCCGGGGCTGACGGCCGGGTCCGAGATGGGCCCGGTCGTGACCCCGGAGGCGCTCGAGCGCATCAGGGCCTCCATCGGTTCCGGCGTGGAGGCGGGCGCCCGGCTCGTGGTCGACGGGCGGGACATCGATGTCCAGGGCGATGGCTTCTTCGTCGGCCCGACGCTGTTCGACCGCGTCACGCCCGAGATGGACCTCTACCGGGACGAGATCTTCGGTCCCGTGCTCGTCGTCGTGCGCGTCGGCTCGCTGGAGGAGGCGATCGACCTGATCAACGACAACGCATGGGCCAACGGCACGGCCATCTTCACCTCCAGCGGCCGGGCGGCGCGCGTCTTCCAGCGCCGTGTGCAGGTCGGGATGGTCGGCGTCAACGTCCCGGTCCCGGTGCCCATGGCCTTCTACTCGTTCGGGGGCTGGAAGGAGTCGCTGTTCGGCGGCCATCACATCCACGGTCCCGAGGGCGTCGCGTTCTACACGCGCGGGAAGGTCGTCACGGGCCGCTGGCCCGAGGCGACCGCGGACGGCTCGCCCGGAGCGGGCGGGCTCCACTTCCCGACGGCGGACTGACGAGCCCCGGCCGCCGGCTCGACCGAGCGGATCGAGCCGGCGGCCACGTCACACCGTCCCGGCCGACGGGATCTCGATGTTCGCCCTGCTGACCGAGGTACTCCTCGCCAGAGACCGGAGCACGTCGCGGCGCACACGCTCGCATCGCCTGCGCGTCGCCTCGAGGGCGCCGTCCTCGTCTCGCGCGCGCACCCGCTCGAAGACGGCCTCCAGCTCCCCGGGCGGACTCGCGGTGTCGGGAGCGATCAACGAAGCCATCCGCAGGACCCGCTCCAACTCGTCGACCACGTCGACGACCGCCTTGCACAGGCGGTTGTTGCCGCTGAAGTTGGCGATGATGGCCTCGAACTCGATTCCGGCCCGCAGTGACTCCTCGAGTTCCACCTCGCCCTCCGCCAGCGCGAAAGGCACCTTGGACAGCACTTCGAGCCGCTCGAGCGCGGGTTTCTCGACACCGTGGCGCGCGGCGGCCGCCGCCGCCTCGCCGGACAGGAGCGTCCGCAAGGCACAGAGATCGTCGGTGTCCTGGAGCGTGACCGGGCTGACGACGTAGCCCGCCCGGGGAAGCGCCGTGACGAGACCGTCGCGCCGCAGTCGCGCGAGCGCTTCGCGCACCGGAGTCTTGCTGATCTGCCACTGCTGCGCGAGCGACGATTCGGTGAAGCTGCTGCCCGGCGGCAGTGTCAGATCGATGATCTGGCGCCTGATCGCCCGGTAGGCCTGGCCGGTCCGGTCGAGGGTGGCCTCTTCCCTGCCTGCGAGCAGCAGGGCCGGGACATGAGGCGTGCCGCTGATCACTGTATGAATATCGCTCACGTCGGCAAGCGTATCACTTCATAATATTGATACATCAACTCATCGCCATAGGGCGGTTGAGAGATATCAAGTATTGTAGCTGATATCTTAGTGTGCGATGCTGGCTCTATGCAGCGCAACAATTCGACCTGGGCCATCCCCGCCGTGAGCGACCTTCCGACCATGGGCGCAATGGCCGCACACGATCGCGCCAAGCGGAGTGCGCGCGGCGGCGTGCGAATGCTCCCCCTTGTGGGAGCCCCTGTCCTCCCCATGCCCGAGCACGTGCGGCAGGCGGTCGTGGACGCGATGGAACAGCCCGACCCGCGCGACGGCCGCGGTCTCCCGAGGCTCCGGGCGGCGATCGCCGCCGAACTCGGGCGCGAACACGGACTGAGCGTCGATCCCGACCGCCGTCTCCTGATCACCCACGGAGCAATGCACGGGCTCTCGCTCGTGCTCCGCACGGTGCTCGCACCGGGCGACGAGGTGATCGTGCCGACTCCCACCTTCTTCTTCGACGGCTCCATACGCGAGGCCGGCGCGACGCCCGCGTACGTCCCGTCCCGCGAATGCGATGGATGGGCACTCGACATCGAGGGAGTGGAGGCCGCCATCAGCCCGCGCAGCCGTGCCGTGCTCCTGTGCAATCCGAACAATCCGACCGGTCAGATGCCCGACGCCGCGACGATCGGAGCGGTCGTCGACATCGCGGCACGCCACGGGCTCCTGGTGATCTCCGACGACTCTTGGCGGCACTTCACCTTTGACGGCCGCCGATACCAGCCGGTGGAGGGCTTCGCCGATCGCTGGCCGCACATCGTCACGGTCATGAGTCTCAGCAAGTACTACGCGCTCGCGAGCTGGCGGATGGGCTATGTCCTGGCGTCGCCACCGGTCATCGACGCGCTCGAACGCCGCTTGCAATGGGAGGCGGTTTGCTGCGGCATCGTCCCGCAGAGCGCCGCGGCCGCCGCCCTTACCGGACCTCGCGACTGGCTCGACCAGGCACTCGCCACCTACCAGGCGAAGCGCGACCTCGTGTGCGACGGCATCGCCGCCGCCGGCCTCCCCGAGCCCGTGCGTCCCTTGGCCGGCGCCTTCCTGCTGGTCGACTGCGCGCAGCTGGGCGACACACCGGCGGAGGTCGACCGCGCCCTTCTGCGCCGAGGCATCGCGGCCGTCCGCGGCGCCGATATGCACGCCCCCGACACGCATGTCCGCCTCACCTTCGGTTCGGACGAGAAGGTGCTCGGCGAGATGCTCCACGGTCTTGCCCAAGCCCGCCGGGAGAGCGGCTCGACCTCATTTCGGGCCTTCTAGGGGGAGGTCTCGGCGACGACTCGGAGCAAAGGCCGATCACGGTCACCTCGATGGGGTCGCCGTTCCTCAGCAGGGTGCACCTGCAACCCGGCTCGTTACCTTGCGGCCAGGCCAGGACCGAAGCCGCCGCCCGGTGGCGCGGCGCCTACGGCAGTGAAGCGGGCGCTGAAAGAAGGACTTGGGGTTTAGGTGAGCGGCGCCGACAGGTCGCTGTCCGTCAAGGTGGTCCTGAGCCCAGTTGGTCGCGGCGGCGGGTCAGGTAGGCGGTCTCGGCGGTGTTGCCGGCCAGGTCGATGGCCTTGTCGTAGGCCGCGCGCGACTGCCGGCTCCGGCCCAGCCGGCGCAGCAGGTCGGCGCGGGTGGCGTGGTAGGCGTGATAGCCGGCGAGCTTGTCCTCGAGGCGGTCGACGATCGCCAGCGCCACCTGCGGGCCGTCGAGTTCGGCGACCGCGATGGCCCGGTTGAGGGCGATGATCGGCGAGGGGTCGAGGCGGACGAGCTGGTCGTAGAGCGCGAGGACCTGCGACCAGTCGGTGCCGCGGACGTCGCGGGCGGAGGTGTGCACGGCGTTGATCGCGGCGAGGATCTGGTAGCGGCCCGGAGCGACCCCGGCGGCGGCAGCGGCCAGGCGCTCGCGCACCAGCCGGTGGCCCTCGGCGATCAGCGCCGCGTCCCAGGCGCCGCGGTCCTGCTCGGCCAGGGGGACCAGTTCGCCGCCGGACGAGACCCGGGCGTTGCGGCGGGCCTCGGTGAGCAGCATCAGCGCCAGCAGCCCGGCCGCCTCCCCGTCGTCCGGCATCAGGGCGTGGACCAGGCGGGTGAGCCGGATCGCCTCGGCGGTCAGGTCGCGGCGCACCGGGTCGGTGCCCGGGCCGGTGGCCAGGTAGCCCTCGTTGAACACCAGGTAGAGCACGGCGAGCACGCCGGTGACGCGTGCCGGGAGATCCTCGGCGGACGGCACCTGGTAGGGGATGCGGGCCGCCTTGATCTTGGCCTTCGCGCGGGTGATCCGCCGCTCCATGGCGGTCTCGGCCACCAGGTGGGCGCGGGCGATCTCGGGGACGGTGAGGCCGCCGAGCATGCGCAGCGTCAGCGCCACGCGGGCCGGCATCGCCAGCGCGGGATGGCAGCAGGTGAAGATCAGCCGGAGCCGGTCGTCGTCGACGGCGCCCGCGGGCTCGGGCGGGGCGGTGTCCTGCACCATCCGGGCCTCCCTGTGCTTGCCGTCGCGCTTGCTCTCACGGCGGATCCGGTCGATGGCCTTGCGGCTCGCGGTGGTGGTCAGCCAGCCGCCGGGATTGGGCGGGACGCCGTCGGCCGGCCACCGCTCGACGGCGGTGGCGAACGCCTCGGCGGCCGCCTCCTCGGCGATGTCGAGGTCACCGAACCGCCTGGTCATGGCGGCGACCACCCGCGCCCACTCGTCTCGGTGGGCCCGGGCGACCGTCTCGCGGACGTCGAGCGCGCTCACCGGAACGGCCGCACCTCGATCTTCCGGTCGCAGACCTTCGACGCCTCGGTGGCGAGCTTGAGCGCCACGTCAAGGTCGGGCGCCTCCCACACCCAGACGCCGGCGAGGTACTCCTTGGACTCCAGGAACGGCCCGTCGGTGAACACCGGCTGCTCGCCCCGGTTGTCGACGACCGTGGCCGCGTCGGTGTCGGCGAGCCCGCCCGCGAAGACCCAGTGGCCCTCGGCGATCAGCCGTTCGTTGAACGCGCTGATGGCGGGCTGCCTGTCCGTGCTGCCGGGATCGCTCTTGTCATCGATCACGGAGACCAGGTACCGCATCTGAAGATCATCTCCTGTGGTGCCGCGAAGGCGTGGTCCGGTGGCCGGGGACGGCCGCCCGGTAGAGATGGATTGTCACGCAAGGCAGGTGGACCCGCCCAGCCCCGTCCACCCCGCGTTGCGGCGCCGGGGGGCACCCGAGCCGCCTCCGGCGGGCGGTCAGGCCGTGGTGGTGGCGGTTCGGCGGTCGAGGTCATTCCTCGATGGCGCCGCCCAGAGCACGCAGATGGGCGCGGAAGGTCAGTGAGGGATCCCGCTCGCGTTGGGCCAGGTAGTCGTCGAAGCGCAACTGGCTGCGAAGGGTGGTGCCGCCGCGGATCCGCTCGGCCTGGTGCCTCTCGGTGTCACGGATCGCCTCCGCGCGGGCGACGAGGTCGCCCGCCGCATCGGCGGGGAGGAAAAGGACGCCGTCGTCGTCGCCGACGACCAGGTCGCCGCGGTCGATCGTCCACTCGCCCACGGCGGCCGACGTCAGCGCCTCCGGGTGGCGCTCATCGAGCCGTTGCGGACCGGTCGGGAGGGCGCCGGTGCTGAACACCGGCAGGCCGATCGCGAGGAGGTCGGCGGTGTCGCGATGCAGGCCCCAGATCACCACTCCGGCCACCCCCGCGGCCCGGGCCTCCAGGACGGCCAGGTCACCGACGCATGCCTCGTCATCGCGCCCGCCGTTGTCGACCACGAGCACGTCGCCCGGGGTGGCGTGCCCGAACGCTTCGAAGAAGACGTCGACGCTGCCGGCATGGCGAGCGGGAAGGGCGCGGCCCGCGATCCGGGCGCCGGGTGTCATGGAACGCACCGACGGGGGCGCGCAGCGCACGGGCACGCCCAAGCGCAGGCACGCGTCGGCGAGGTGGGCACTGGTCAGCGCGGCGCAGCGGCGGGCGAACTCGTTGTCGTCCATCGGTCACCGCGGCCACAGGACGAGCTGGGTGCAGCGGAACACCGCGACCGTCCGGCCCTGGTCGTCGGTGACCGTGGCATCCCACAACTGCGTGGACCTGCCCCTGTGGACGGGCACGGCGCGGCAGCGCAGGACGCCTTCCCTCGCCGCGCCCAGGAAATTCGTCTTCAGCTCGACGGTGGTGAACCCGTCGGCCCCGGCGGGAAGCGCGGACATGCAGCCGTACCCGCACAACGTGTCGGCGAGTCCGATGAGCGCGGCGGCGTGCACGAACCCGTTGGGGGCGAACAGCTCAGGCCGGATGGGGAGTTCTCCCGACACCTCGCCGTCCGTGCAGGACGACACCCGCACGCCGAGATGGCCGGGCAGCATGCCCCCGCCGAGCGCGGTCAGGCCGTCCGGGTCCCGTGGCATGGTGGAGACCGTCAATGTCCCTCTCCTTCCTCCGGCCCGGTGGTGTTCCCGGCCTGGTGATCCGTTCTGTTCCGGCGCCGTCGCGGCCGGGCCGCGGCGTCCAGTAGCGGGGCGAGCTCGGCCGCGGCGGCGTCCAGCGGACCGAGGTCGCGGCGTGCGCGGGCCAGCACGATCGCGCCCTCCAGCGTGGAGAGCATGAGCAGTGCCAGCGAGTCGGAGCGCGCGGCGGGCACGCCCAACTCGATCAGCGCGGACGCGACGGAGGAGTGCCAGCCGTCGAACGCCCGGCTCACCGCGGCGCGCAGGTTCTCATTGATCGCCACCGTGTCCGCGGTGGCGGCCACCAGCGGGCAGCCGGCCGCGTAACCGGCCGAGCGGAACTGCCCGCGCCACTGGTCGACCATCGCGGTGAACAGGCCGCCGGGGGTGGGCGGATCGAGACGGTCGACGGCCCGGACCACCCGGCCCGACGCGTAGGCCGCCGCCCACAGCAGCGCCTCGGTGACCAGTTGCTCCTTCCCGTCCGGGAAGTAGTGCTGCAGCGACCCGCGCGGGGCGCCCGCCGCCGTCACCACCTCGCGCAGGCTGGTGCCGGACACCCCCTTGGTGCGGATCATCTCGGAGGCGGTGCGCACGATCCGCTCCCGCATCGAGGTCGGCCTCGGCGGGCCCTGTCCGGCATCAGTAGTCATGACAAGCGACATAATAGGAGAGGTGAGAAGGGAGGCCAAGTGTCGCCGGGTCAAGCTAATTTCCATGGAGTTCTCGCTCATCGGACTATGTCATCTGTCATGGTTGTGTCGGGCACCGGCCGGGAGTTCGCCCTTGCCGCCGAGTGGGGGACGGCGGCCGGAACGGACGCGCCGATGACCTCCCGGCTCCGCGTCACGGCCGTCGCCCGCAGCCGACCGCGTGTGCCCCGCACTCCCTGGCCGTGATCGGGTCGACCGTCGTGGAACCGCTGCGCACTCGCCCTCTCGATGAAGCCGACCTGCTGGCCAGGATGGAAAGGAACCTGGCCGAACACGCCTGTCACCTGCATCGGGGGATGAGGGGCGCCACCGTCGCGGAGCCCGGCGATCTGCTGATCGCCGACAGCGGGCTCGACGACGACACGTTCAACATCGTCGCCGCGGCCCGGTTCGGCCCCTCGTCCGCCGCGGCGCGCATCGCCGAGACCGTCCGGGCGGTCGCCGGCACCGGCCGCGGCTTCTCCTGGTGGGTGGGCCCGGCGTCGACGCCGCCGGATCTGAGCGCCCGCCTGTCGGCCGCCGGCCTGCCGGCGACCGAGCACGAGACGGCGATGTGGGCCGAGCTCGATGGCACCCTGCCCCTCCCTGGAGCGGAAGGACTGGAGATCCGGTCGGTGTCCACGCCGGATCGGCTCCGCGACTACGCCGAGGTCGTCGCCGCGAACTGGAGCCCGCCCAGCGGCACGGTGCGCCGCTTCTTCGCACAGGCGGCTCCGTCGGCACTCGCCGAGGACTGCCCCGCCCGTTACCTGGTCGGATACGCCGCGGGCCGTCCGGTGTGCTCGGCCGAGGTGTTCCACCACGCAGGCGTCGCCGGGATCTACAACATCGCCACCCTCGCCGGTCACCGCCGGCGCGGCTTCGGTGGAGCCGTCACCCTCGCCGCGCTCCACGCGGCCCGGGAACGCGGCCACGGCATCGCGGTCTTGCAGGCGTCCGAGGACGGCGCGCCCGTCTATCGCCGCCTGGGCTTCCGCTCCTGCGGCCGCTTCACCGAACATGCCGTCGATCCCCGGACGTCCGCTTCCCGCGCATGACCGATGGCCGGTGCGGGCGCTCCGTGCCGGCGTAGCAGCGGCGAGATGCTCGCCTCGCCGCCTCCGGGAGGGCGCCGGAGGCGGCGGCCATCCGGCATTTCGCACCGAAAGGCGCAAAAGATCGGCCGTTGAACGCCCGGTGGCGGCGGCCGGGGCCGGGGCGAAAATTCCGAGCATATCCCGCGCCCCGCGCGGGCCGACCCCCGGGGAAATACGGGGTTCGCGGCGGCCCATATCGCGATCTTCGTGCCGTGGACACCGAAACGCGCGATGCCGCATTCTGTGGTGAACCATCGTCGCCCGGCCGGCGTCCCATACGGTGGTTCGTCTTCACGCGGATGCGAGGTCCGGAGTTGATCGAGGCTTTTGTGCTCGGGGTGATCGGAAATGTCCTGAGCAATTACATCAGCGGTCTGCTGAGCAACAGGCAGACCGAACGGAACCGCGGGGAACTGGTGGCGCTCATCGAGAGCCGGATCAAGGAGAACCGGGCGCTGGAGAGCCGGCAGGCCATGGGCGTCGCGGTCCGCGAGCTCGACGCGGTGGTCGACAAGGACCGCGACCTGACCTGGCGGGACGACCGTCTGGTCATCCGGCCGTCCGGGCGGATCCGCAAGACGCTGCCCGAGCCGCAGGCGGCGCTGGAGGAACTCGTCAACAGCGTGACGGCCCGCCGCCGCGAACTGGGCCTGCCGCTCACCGGCGACGAGGCGGCCGCCGGTTCGGCGGGCGCGGCGGGGACCGTTTCCGGCGACGCGGCGGCCGTTTCCGGCGAGCGGGCGATGGCCGGTTCCGGCAACGCGCCCGCCGCCGGTGATCTGATTCCCGCGGACGAGTCGGCACCGGACGATTCCCGGCCCGATCTGCGCGCCGAGATTCTCGGGCTGCCGGCCGAGGTGCTGCGGGAGAAGGAACGGCGCCGGAGGGAATCGGGAACGTGACCGAATCGATCGCACGGCGTTTCTCCGACGTCGTCGGCCTGCATCTGATCGCCAATTTCCAGCCCGACGCGCGACCGGGCACCCCGCTGCTCCTGGGCGTCCAGGGGCCGCCGGGCGAGGGGAAGACCTATCAGGTCGAGCGCATCCTGGAGAACGCCGGAATCCACGCCGTCCTGCTGTCCGGCGGCGAGCTGGAGAGCCCGAACGCGGGGGCGCCCGCGGCCCGGATGCGGGCCGCCTACCTGGAGGCCGGCGGCTACGCCGAGGCGGGGACCCCGGCGGCGGTGCTGCTCAACGACGCCGACGCCGCGATCGGCAGCTGGGGCGAGCTGACGCAGTACACCGTCAACACCCAGAACCTGATCACCGAGCTGATGCACCTCGCCGACTACCCGACCCGGGTGGAGGGCAAGCGGATGCGCCGGGTCCCCATCATCCTGACCGGCAACGACTTCACCCGCCTGTACGCACCGCTGCGGCGCAGCGGCCGCATGCGGATCTTCAGCTGGCGCATGCAGCCCGCGGAGCGCGCGGCGGCGGTGCACTCGCTCTTCCCCTGGCTGAGCGGGGAGCAGGCCGCCGACCTCGTGGGCCGCTTCCCCGACGAACCGATCTCCTTCTGGGCGGCGGTGCGGCGCCGCATGGACGACACCGCGCTCACCACCGCCCTCTACCGGCACGGCCTCGGCGACCTCGCCAGGAGCCTGATCTCGCGCAGCCGGGTCAGAATCGACGACCGCCCGCACCCGGTCGAGGACATCCTCGCCGTGGCCACGGGCATGGCCGCCGACACGGCACACGACTTCCTCTCCTCCTAACCCCCAAGGAACACGCATGGTCATCGCCAGGACCGCGACGTACACGGCGACCTACGCCCGCGCCGAACTGATCAAAATGCAGGTCGAACGCGTCCTCTCGCGCAGCTCGCGGGACCGCGACTTCGTCCGCCGGCTTCTCCTCGGCGTCGACAGGCGCTGGATCAAGGAGATCTCCGTCTACGGCCTCGACGGCGACGGCGCGTGCCATGTCGAGCTGTTCATCAAGATCGACTGGGAGCGGAACGCGGTGCACATGTCGGCCGGCCGGGACATGGTCCAGGTCGACGCCGGCTGGGACGGCGGGGTCTCCACCGAGATCGACCTCGCGCTCCAGAAGTTCGAGCTCGTCACCCGCGAACTCGGGCTCCGCAAGGTCGTCCACTCCCGGTACGCCGCCGGCGTCGACCGGGCCACGGCCAACCGGGAGCTCGGCTTCCGCAACGCGGACCCCGTGCAGTGGCGCAGCGGCTTCTACGGCACCACGATGAGCATCCCCGAGCTGGACGAGGTCACCGTCGGCGTCAACCTGGCCGGGCAGGGCTGAGCGCTCCGCTCCACTCCGCTCGTCGCGCGCCGCCCGCGCGGTCCCGGCGCGCGACGAGCCGCGCGTATACCGGACGTGTACCGGCATCCGTCATCGTGCTCGCCGAGGCTCTGTCGGCGATCGGAGGAATGATGGACGGAGCGGCGACCACGATGATCCCTCCCGACGACGTGGCCGGCGCGGCCGCGCGGCACGGGCTCGGCGCGCTCTCCGACGTCCGGCGGGAGGTCACCGCGACGACCGCCGTCGTCCTCGGCGGCGCGACCGCGGCGGGATGCCTACTGCTCATGTGGCTGCTGTCCCTCGTCCCCGGCTCCACGGACGTCTTCTCCTGGGTCCACTCGCTGACCTACCCGATCCACTTCGTCCTGCTGATGGGCTTCCTCTGGGGGATCGTCTACGCGATCCGCGGCCTGACCGTCGGCTCCCGGGCGACGTACCTGTTCGACGGCGGCCTGGTCGCCAGGCGCCGCACCGGCCCGCTCGTGATCGCCTGGGGGGACCTCGCCGCGGTGAAGGCCGTCTACAAGCGCAAGCAGGGCGACGAGGGCAAGGTCGCCGGCTACAAGGTCGAGGGCCGCGACGGCACGACCATCCCCGTCCCGCTGCTGCTGACCGGCGGCAGGGACGCCTTCATCGACCGCATCATCGCCGAGGCGCGCTCGCACGGCCGCCCGGTCACCTGAGGGAGAGCACCATGACCGAGCCGCAGCCCGCCCCGCACTACCAGCAGCCCCCGCAACCGGCTCCGCACTACCAGCAGCCCCCGCAACCGGCTCCGCACTACCAGCAGCCCCCGCAACCGGCTCCGCACTACCAGCAGCCCCCGCAGCCCGCGCCGCAGTACCAGCAGCCGCCGCAGCCCGCGCCGCAAGACCGGCAACCGCCGCAGGACCAGCAGGTCCCGCATTACCAGCGGCCGGCGCAGGACGCCCCGCACTACCAGCAGGTCAGCGACGAGCAGCGGCGCATCTGGGACACCAAGGGCAAGCGCGGCATGGGCTTCGGCGCCGCGTGGTTCCTCGGCGGCCTGCTCATCACGCTGATCACCTACAGCAACGCCTCCGGCCCGAGCGGCGGCGTGTACGTCGTCGCCTGGGGCCCGATGCTCTACGGCGCGTACCGCCTCATCTCCGGCTACCTGATGGTCAAGAAGAGCCAGCAGTAGCGGTCGCGGACCGATGGCGGGCGGCCGGTGCACGGGCCGCCCGCCTTTCCGCGCACCCGCCCGGGGCCGTCTCCGCTCAGTACTCGTACACCTTGACCGCCGGCGGGCGCTGGCCCCAGGTCGCCACGATCGACGACGTGTGCTCGTCGGTGAGGAAGTCGACGCGCAGCCAGCCGTCCGCCTCCGTCACGCGCGTCTCGTATCCCGGGTTCGGCGTCGCCGACACCAGCTTCACGCGACCGCCCGTGAACGCCAGCGCCGCCTGCCCGCCGCGCGTCGCGAAACTGCGCACGTTGCCGGGCGGCTTCTGCTTGGACGGCTTCCCGGACGGCGACGGCGACGGGGAGGGAGACCTGCTGGGCGTCGGGCCCTGGTCCTCGCCCGTCGCCGGACGAGGCGCCGACGTCGGCGACCCGACGCTCGTCGGCGGACCCGGCAGCGTGGACGGGCTGCCGTGGATGACCGGCCCCGCGATCGGCGGCGGAGCCGACCGCTCCGACACCGCGCCGCGCACGACACCGCGCACCCCGAGCCAGGACAGCCCCACCGCCACCGCGGTCGCGACCGCCCACGGGGCAACATACGACATCGCCCGACGCATCGACACATGGTGGCATACGGTTCCGGCATGGCGAGTGTTCTGGTTGTCGAGGACGACGCGAACGTCCGTACCGCCTTGATCCGCGAACTCAGCGCGCGCTCGCACGTCGTGCGCAGCGTCGGCACCGCGATGGACGCGCTCCGCGAGGTCACCCAGTCGCCGCCGGACGTGGTCATCCTCGACCTCGGGCTGCCCGACCTCGACGGAGCCGAGGTGCTGAAGATGCTGCGCGGCGTGTCCGACGTCCCGGTCATCATCGCCACCGCCCGCGACGACGAGCCCGAGATCGTCCGGCTGCTCAACGCCGGCGCCGACGACTACCTCATCAAGCCGTTCTCCGCCGAGCACCTCAGCGCCCGGCTCGCCGCGGTGCTGCGCCGCTCCGCGCGGTCCGGGCCGTCCGCCGAGATCAGCGTCGGCGGGCTGCACATCGACCTCGACCGCCGCGAGGCGCGGCTGGACGGCGCGCCGCTGGAGCTGACCCGCCGCGAGTTCGACCTGCTCGCCTACCTCGCCGCCCGGCCCGGCCGCGTCGTCGCCCGCCGCGAGCTGCTCGCCGAGGTGTGGCGGCAGGCCTACGGCGACGACCAGACCATCGACGTGCACCTGTCCTGGCTGCGCCGCAAACTCGGCGAGACCGCGGCGAAACCCCGCTACCTGCACACCGTCCGGGGGGTCGGGGTCCGCCTGGCCGAGCCCGGCCCCCGCGCATGAGACGCACGCTGGTCCTGGTGTCCCTCGCGGTCACCTCGATGGTCGCGCTGGCCTTCCTCATCCCGCTCGCGCTGACCGTCCGGGAGATCGCCCGGGACCGGGCCCTGACCACCGCCGAGCGGCAGGCGAGCGCGCTCGGCCCCGTGCTCGTCGTCACCGAGGACCCGGCGGCCCTCGAACGCGCCGTCGCCAGCACCCAGGCCGGCGCCGCCGGACGCATGACCGTGCACATGCCGGACGGCACGCTCGTCCCGAAGCCCGGGACCGGCGACCCGTCGGCGGGTCCCGAGCAGCTCATGGAGGCGGGCCGCCGCGGCCGCTCCTACACCGCGCGCGTCTCCGGCGGGTACGCGCTGCTGCAGCCGGTGTCGCTGGACGCGGGCCGCACCGCCGTCATCGAGGTGTTCCTGCCCGACGGCGACCTCACCCGCGGGGTGTGGAAGGCGTGGCTGGTGATGACCGCCGTCGCCGCCGCGCTCGTCGCCGGGTCCGTCGCCGTCGCGGACCGGCTCGGCAACCGGATGATCCGCTCCACCCGCCGGCTCGCCGAGGCCGCCGCCGCGTTCGGCGACGGCGAGATGTCGGTCCGGATCGAACCGGACGGGCCGCCGGAGCTCGTCGAGGCCGGCCTCGCGTTCAACGCGATGGCGGACCACGTCGTCCAGCTGCTGTCCGCCGAACGGGAGATGGCCGCCGACCTGTCGCACCGGCTGCGCACCCCCCTCGCCGCGCTGCGGCTCAACGCCGAGGCGCTCGGGAAGGGACCCGTCCCCGACCAGACCCGCGAGGCCGTCGACCGCCTCGAACGCGAGGTCGACCAGATCATCCGGACGGTCCGGCGCCCCACCGGGCGCGGCAGCTGCGACGCGTCCAAGGTGCTCCGCGACCGCGTCGGGTTCTGGTCCGTGCTCGCCGAGGACGAGGGCCGCTCCTGCGAGCTGATCGGCGCCGAGGGCCCGGCGCCGCTGCCGCTGCCCGGCAGCGAACTGGCCGCCGCCGTCGACGCGCTGCTCGGCAACGTCTTCCGGCACACCGCCGAGGGCACCGGCTTCGTCGTCACCCTGCACCAGGGGCAGGGCGTCACCGGCATCCTCGTCGCCGACGGCGGACCCGGCATCGCCGACCCGGACGCCGCCCTCAAACGCGGCAGCAGCGGCGGCGGCTCCACCGGCCTCGGCCTCGACATCGCGCGCCGCGCCGCCGAGTCCACCGGCGGCTACCTGCGCATCCACCGCAGCGTCCTCGGCGGCGCGCAGGTCCAGATGTGGTTCCGCACCAAGTGGCTGCCCCCGGCCCGGCGCTCTCGCCGCCTCGTCCGGCGCCGCCACTCGCGCACCTGATCAGTCCCGCACGTGGTCGCCCGTCGTCCCGTCGAGCAGCTCCCGGAGGACGTCCATGTGCCCGGCGTGCCGCGCGGTCTCCTCGATCATGTGGATCAGCACCCAGCGCAGCGACACCGTCGGCCCGAACCAGGCCGTGCCCGTCGCGTCGAGGTCCAGCTCGTCGATCACCGCGTCCGCGCCGGCCCGCGCCCGCTCGTAGAACGCGAGGATCCCCTCGGTGGTCTCGTCCGCCTCGACCCGCAGGTCCATCTCCGGGTCGTCGTCGGCCAGCGGCAGCGGCTCGGTCTCCCGCCCGAACGTGTGGCAGAACCAGAAGTACTCCATGGCCGCGAGGTGCTTCGTCAGCCCGAGCAGGCTCGTGCCCGTCGGCGTCATCCGCCGCCGCGCCCGCTCCTCGTCGAGCCCGTCGAGCTTCCACGGCACCACGTCCCGATGCCGGTCGAGGCTCGCCCGCAGGCTTTCCTTCTCATCGCCGAGAAAAGGCACATCCTTCATCGCTGGACCGTACCAGCGCCGGGCCGGCGCCCGCCGGGACGGGCGCCGGCCTACCGCCTCAGTGGCAGTCGGAGTACCGGACGTACCACTTGCCGTTCCCGTCGCCGGTCTTGTAGTCGGCGATCCAGAACCTGTCGGGGAGCCGCACCCACAGGTACCCGTCCCTGCGCTGGACGGTGTCCCAGTCCGTGGTGACCTGGCTGTTGTGCGGGAGGATCCGGACGACCTTGTACTGCAGCCCGGGCCCCTCCCGCAGGTTCAGCCCGCCCGACGGGAGGACGCGCCCGTGGCACCACCGCTGCCGCAGCTCGTCCCGCACCATGAGCCGGTGCATCGCCTTCGCGGCGCCCTTGCGCCCGACCTTGATGCCACCCGTCCCGTGCCCTTCCTCGGCATCACGCGGCGGCTTCGCCCAGACGCCCAGTGCCGCCACCTGCTGGACGGGCAGCGCACCCTCCTGCGCCGGCCGCAGCGGCTGCTGCCGCTCCGCCGCGCCCGCGACCGCCCCGCCGCCGCTGAGCGCCGTCCCCGCCAGAGCAACGCCGGCCACCGCCGCGCCGCCCCTCACCCGTACACGCATCTGTCCCTCCAGTCCCGTACGAACGACACGCTCGAACGCTACTCAGCGTGACAGGTGAACAGCCCTGAGTAACAGCACCAATTGGCTCGCCTTCCCTTCCCACCCTTTCCATCCACCCCAGATAAGCCCTCCTCAGCCCTTCCCTAAGTGAGGCTTAAGGGGGTTCTGGGGTGGGCGGGGGCGGCTTAGCGTTGGGCTTGTTCACATCGGAAGACGGCGGAGGTGCACAGGCGGAGAGCAGAGCGAACGTCGACTGAGGTTCCTGTTTGAGACAGGTCTCTGGCCCGCACGGCCCCGTTACCCCGCTCTGGGGCCGTGCGGGCCAGAGGCCTTTCTCAGTCGCGGGGGAGGGCGCCCAGGAGGAGGAGGCGGAAGGCGTCCGCGGTGCCGGTGGCGGCGGTGTCGCCGGTGGCCAGGCGGCGGACGGCGAGGCCGTAGAGCATCGCGACGATCGCCGGGGCGTGGCGCTCCGCGTCGGGGATGCCGAGGGCGGTGAGGACGGCGGTGGCGAGCCGGTCGTAGGCCTCGACGGAGCGGGCCGAGGTGTCGCGGATGGCGGGGTCGCGGGCGGCGTGCAGGTGCAGTTCGAGGTTGGCGATCTGCTCGGGGCCGTAGGCGAAGTCGACGACGGCCTTCTCCACCAAGTCGGCGGCGTCGACGGGGGCGATGCCGGACTCGCGCAGGCCCTCGGCGTAGGCCGTGATGCGGGCGATCTCGGTGTCCACGAAGGCGCGCAGCGCCTCGCGGAGCAGCTCGTCCTGGCTGGGGAAGTGGTACGTGAGGGAGCCGAGGGAGACGCCGGCCGCGCGGGCGACCGCGCGGTTGGTCACGGCGCCGATGCCCTGCTCGCCGATCAGGCGGAGGGTGGCGTGGAGGATCTGGTCGCGGGCGCTCATTGCTGCACAGTCTTCCCCAAACACGGCGCGGACGCTATCGTTCGTTCGAACGAACGATACTCCGGAGGTGGGCGTGGAGCTGGGTCTGGCCGCTCAGGCGGACGCGCTGCGGAAAGGCGAGGTGTCCTCCGCGGAACTGGTGGAGGCGTCGCTGGACGGCATCCGGCGGCAGGAGTCCCTCGGGGCCTTCCGGGTCGTGCGGGAGGCCGCGGTGGAGGAGGCGCGGGAGGCCGACAAGCGGCTGGCGGAGGGGGAGCGGCTGCCGCTGCTCGGGGTGCCGGTCGCCATCAAGGACGACACCGACATCGAGGGGGAGACCACGCCGTTCGCGGTGGCCGGCGACCACCGGCCGGCCGTGCGGGACGGCGAGGTGGTCCGCAAGCTGCGGGCCGCCGGCGCGATCGTCGTGGGCAAGACGACGACGTGCGAGATCGGGCTGTGGCCGTTCAGCGAGTCGCCGGCGTACGGGGCCGCGCGGAACCCGTGGAACCCGAAGTACACGCCGGGCGGGTCGTCGGGCGGGTCCGCGGCGGCGGTGGCGGCGGGGATGGTCGCGGGGGCCGTGGGGTCCGACGGGGCGGGGTCGATCCGGATCCCCGCGGCGTGGACCGGCCTGGTCGGCATCAAGCCGCAGCGGGGGCGCGTTTCCGGTCATCCCCACACCGATCCCTTCAACGGGATCACCGTGTGGGGGCCGCTGGCGAGGAGCGTCAAGGACGCGGCGCTGCTGCTGGACGTGCTCTCGGGCAGCCATCCGGAGGACGCGTACCAGGTGGGGCGTCCGGTGCTGCCCTTCGTGCACGCGACGAGGCGGGAGCCGGGGCGGCTGCGCATCGCGGTGTCGTACCGGACGGCCTTCGGGGTGAGCGGGAAGCTCGATCCGGAGATCCGGGCGGCGGTCGAGCGCATCTCCCGGCGCCTGACCGAGCTGGGGCACAAGGTGTTCCCCGCGGATCCGGACTACGGCCTGGTCGGCCTCGGGCTGATCCCGCGCGGGACGGCCGGGGTCGCGGACTGGCTCGACTCGATCCCGAACGCGCGGCCGGAGGCGCGGACGGAGGCCGAGGCGCGGATCGGGCGCCTCGTCGGCAAGCGGCTGCTCCCGCTGGCCAGGAGGATGGACCCGTACCTGCAGAAGAAGGTCGGGCGCATCTTCCGGTTCGCCGACGTGGTGCTGACGCCGACGACCGCGCAGCCGCCGTTGAAGGTCGGTGCCTTCGACGGCGCCGGCTACCAGAAAACGCAGTCGGGCGTCGCCGCGGCGTGCCCGTATGCGTGGACGTGGAACGTGCTCGGGTGGCCCGGCGTGAACGTCCCGGCGGGCTTCACGAAGGACGGCCTGCCGATCGGGGCGCAGCTGCTCGGCCATGACTCCGACGAGGCGACGCTGATCTCGCTCGCGGCGCAGCTGGAGGTCGTCGAGCGGTGGACGGAGCGCCGTCCCCGATGAAGGCCCGCGTCGGGCCGCCGGTGCGGGGGTCCCGTCCGTCACCGGCGGCCCGGCGCGCTCAGTAGCCGGCGCCGGTCAGCAGGCCGCCGTCGACGAGGACCTCGCTGCCGGTGCAGTACGACGAGTCGTCCGACGCCAGGTAGACGACCAGGCCGGAGACTTCCCTGGTCTTGCCCATCCGGCCGAGGGGGAGCGCCTTCATCAGCGCGTCGGCGCTGTCGGCCTTGGCCGCGATGATGTCGTCCTGCATGAACAGCGGGGTGACGATGCCGCCGGGGTGGATGGAGTTGACGCGGATGCCGTACTCGCCGAGCTCGCGGGCCGCGGACTTGGTGAGGCCGCGGACGCCGAACTTGCTGGCGCTGTAGGCGGCGAGGCCGTCGGCGCCGACGAAGCCCTCGGTCGAGGAGACGTTGACGATCGAGCCGCCGCCGGCCTCGCGCATCGCGGCCGTCACCGACTTCACGCCGAGCCACTGGCCCATCAGGTTGACGTCGATGATCTGCCGGAACTCGTCCAGCGACATGTCCTCGATGGTCTTGTAGCGGATGATGCCGGCGTTGTTCACCAGGACGTTCAGCGCGCCGAACGCCGACGTCGCGGTGCCGACGGCGTTCTCCCAGTCGGCGGGCGACGTCACGTCCATGCGGACGAACCGGACGTCGTCCCCGAGCTCGGCGGCGAGCTTGCCGCCCTCCTCCTCCAGGACGTCGCCGAACACGACCTTCGCGCCCTCGGCGACGAAGCGCTTCACATGGGCCTTGCCCATGCCGCGCGCCCCACCGGTGATCAGCGCCACCTTGCCGTCAAGCTGCCCCATCAACGCTCCTCGCTCCCAGCGGCGACCGCGACCGCGGCGCCCCACCAAACTAGCGAACGCTTGGTTCGGCGAACAAGGCGGCCCGGAGCGGCGGGCGCCGGTCAGCGCGTGCGCAGCCCGTCGAACAGCAGCGCCAGCATCCGGTCGGCGTACCCGGCGGGGTCCTGGGCGCGCTCGGCCGCGACGCCGATCGCGTTGGTCAGCCGCAGCAGGTCGGCGGCATCGGCGTCCGCGCGGATCGCGCCCGCGCGCTGCGCCCGCTCCAGCAGCCCGCCGACCGCGTCGCGGATCGCGGCGGCCGCGGAGCCGAGCCGCGTCGCCGACCACCGCGGCGACATCGCCTCGATGAGCACGGTCGAGGTGCCGCGCGGCGTCATCGCGCCCGCCAGGTAGCCGCGCAGCCAGTCCGCCAGCGCCGCGTCCGCATCGGGCTCGCGCATCAGCGCGGCGGCGTGCGCGAGCAGCCCCTCGATCCGTTCCCGGAGCACCGCGTGCAGAAGGTCGTCGCGGGTGGGGAAGTGCCGGTACAGCGTCCCGGACCCGACGCCGGCGCGCCGGGCGATGTCGTCCAGGGACGCGCCCGTGCCGTGTTCCATGAAGGCCGCGCGGGCCGTGCTGATCAGTCGTTCGTAGTTGCGGCGGGCGTCCGCCCGCATCGGGCGCGGTTGCATGGGCACCGTCCAGCGGTGGCGCGGACGGCCGGACCGGCCGCCGCGTGTTACCGAAGAGCCTGCCATCTCCCCGCGCCGACGTCGAGGAAGGCGCCGTCTCGCCCCATCAGCCTCCGAGTGCGTCGCGGGACAGCCGGTCCGCCCGGCGAGTCGTCTCCGGAAGGCGGTACTCGGGCGTCACCGCGAGGACGTCGCGGCACGCCGAGTCGAGGTCGGTGCGGTGGCCGACCGACACGAACACCGGCTTCACGTCGTCGCGGGTCCGCAGCACCCGCCCGACCTCCTCGCCGCCGTCCACCAGCGGGCTCGCGTCGCCGCGCCGCCGTCCGGGCGGGTCGTAGGCGCCGACGAACGCGGTCTTGGCCACGCCGATCGTCGGCAGCCCGGTCAGCACCCCGAGATGGCACGCCAGCCCGAACCGGCGCGGGTGCGCGATCCCGAACCCGTCGCAGACGAGCAGGTCGGGCGTGGTCTCCAGGGCGCGGAGCGCGTCCAGCAGGGTGGGCAGCTCGCGGAACGCGAACAGGCCCGGGACGTAGGGGAACGCGGCCGTCCCGACGGCGACCGACTCCTCCACGACGTCGAGGGTCGCCGCGTCGAGGACGACCACCGCGGCGGCCAGCCGGGCCCCGGTCCCGCCGCCGTCGCCCGCGTACGAGACGTCCAGCCCGGCGACGGTGCGCGGGTTCGCCGGGCCGGGGACGCCGAGTTCGAGCATCGCGCGCAGCCGGTCCTGGATCGCCTCCGCCTCCTCGGGCGTCGACGGCCACGGGTGCAGGTCGCGTACCTCCATGAACCGGCACGCTACCGGCCCTCTGCGGCGCGGACGCGGGCGGCGGCTACGGTGAGGGCACGAGCGGCCGGAGCGGAGGACCGATGGACGGCATGACCCTCGACGGACGCACCGCCGTCGTCACCGGCGGCGCGGGCGGCATCGGCCGGGCGATCTGCGCCGACCTCGCCGCGCTCGGCGCCCGCGTCGTCGTCGCCGACCTCGACCTCGCCGCCGCCGAGGACGTCGCGGAGCGGACCGGCGGCGCCGCCGCCCGCGTCGACCTCACCGATCCGGCGTCCATCGACGCGTTCACGGCAAGCGCCGGGCCGGTGGACGTCCTCGTCCACAACGCGGGCGTCAGCATCGTCGAGCCGTTCGCCGACAGCGACCCGGCCGACTGGGACCTGATGTGGCGGGTCAACCTGCGCGCACCGATGCAGCTCACCCGCGCGCTGCTGCCCGGGATGACCGAGCGCGGGTGGGGCCGGCTGGTGTTCGTCTCCTCCGACGGCGCCCGCGCCGGCGCCGGCGGCGAGGGCGCTTACGCGGCCACCAAGTCCGGGCTGTTCGGGCTCGCCAAGTCCCTCGCCCGCGAGGCGGCGGGCGGCGGCGTCACGTCCAACGTGGTGTGCCCCGGGCCGACGGACACGCCGATGGTCCGGGCGGTGTCCGACCGGCACCCGGACCTGCTGGCGAAGCTCGCCAGGCAGATCCCGCTGCGCCGCATCGGCCGCCCGGACGACGTCGCCGGCCTGGTCGCGTTCCTGTGCACCGACCGCGCCGGCTACATCACCGGCCAGACCGTGTCCGTCAGCGGCGGCATCACCATGCAGTGACCCGGCCCGGCCGAAGCGGCGGGCGGGCGCGGCTCAGCCCAGGGAGGCGTACGCGGCCTCGGTGAGGCGGAACGCCCGCAGGTCGCCCGACACCTGCTCGCCCATCCGGTTCGGCAGGTACGCCAGCGCCAGCCCGGCGTCCGGGTCGCCGAGCCCGATCGAGCCGCCCGCGCCGGTGTGGCCGAACGCCGTCTCCCGCGCCGCCTTCGGGACGAAGAACGTCTGCGACGGGCGCATGAACCCGAGCCCGAACGAGCTCTCCACGATGAGCGTCCGGTCGGGGCCGGACACCCGGCGGCGCAACGCCTCGCGCAGCGTGTCCGGGCGCACGATCCGGCCCGCCACCAGATCGCGGTAGAACCCCGCGAACGCGGGCGCGGTCGCGAGCATCCCGGCGGACGGCCAGCCGGCGCGCAGCACCACCGGGTTGTTGTAGCCGCCCTTGCCCGGATGGGGGTTGTTCAGCGCCCGGTTCATCTGGCTCTGCGGGTCGCCGTAGGCCGCGGCGATCCGCTTGAGCACGTCGCCGGCCGCGGTCTTCGGACCGTCGGCCGCACCGGACACGCGGCCCCGCGCGGTCATCTTCGCCGCGCGTTCGATCACCTCGTCCGGCGCCCCGATCCACATGTCCAGGCCGCCGGTGAACTCCTTCTTCACGAACGCGCCGACCGGCGTGCCGGACAGCCGCCGGACGATCTCCCCGGCCAGCCAGCCGTAGGTCAGCGCGTGGTAGCCGTGCGTCTCGCCCGGCGTCCACTCCGGCGCCTGCGCGGCGAGCAGGTCCGCGAGGGCCTTCGGGTCCGCCGCCTCCTCGGCCGACACGGGACGGTCGAACGCGGGCAGCCCCGCCTGGTGCGACAGCAGGTGCGCCGCCGTCGCGGCGTCCTTGCCGTGCGCGCCGAACTCCGGCCACCACGCGGTGACGGGGCCGTCCACGTCGTAGGCGCCGCGCTCGGCGAGCAGCAGCGCCGCCGCGGCCGTCACCGCCTTGGTGCAGGAGAAGCCGAAGCACGGCGTGTCGGCGGCCCAGGCGCGCCCGGTCCGGTGGTCGGCGACGCCGCCCCACAGGTCCACGACCTTGCGGTCCCCGGCGTACACGGCGACGGCGGCGCCCAGCTCCCTGCCGTCGGCGAAATGCTGCTCGAACACCTCACGGACGGCGGCGAACGCCGGATCGCAGTGCCCCTGCACAGTGCTGCTCATGCCCGGTCCTCTCCACGGGGGTTTCTAGAATCATGCTCGAAGATTCCAGAAGTCCGGGCATCGGTCCCGCGTCATTCCCTCCGGACGGTCACCAGCGGTCGCGGTGCACCACGTCCTCGAACGCCCGCCGGGCCGGGTTCCGGACGGGCTTCAGCGGACGGCCCGCCGGGTACCCCAGCGCGACCAGGTAGGCGCAGTAGCGGTCGTCCGGCAGGCCGAGCACGCGGCGCGCCACCGACTGGTCCATCACCGTCGCGTGCCCGCTGCCGATCCCGAGGTCGACGGCCGCGAGCATCATGCTCAGCATCGCCTGCCCGAGGTCGAACCGCGCGGTCTCCCGCTCGGCGGGGTCGTCGTAGTCGCGCATGACCAGCGCTATCGTCGCCGCCGAACCGGGGACGTGCGCCGCGTACTCGCCCGCCGCGGCCAGCTCGGCGAGCCGATCCCGGTCCGTCACGACGACGAAGTCCCACGGCTGCCAGTTCTTGGACGACGGCGCCCGCCGCGCCGCCTCAAGGACGCGGTCGAGGTCGTCGGGCGGGATCGGGTCGTCGCGGTACTCCCGGACGTTGCGCCGGGACGTGATGGCGTTCCAGGTCTCCACGCGAGTGCGCTACCCTCCGCCCACCTCGGGAAACGGCCGGGTCGCCGACGGCGCGCGGCGGGGAGCGGCGCGGGTCAGGGCCAGCCCGCGCCGGGCACCTCGACATCCGCGGCGAGGAGGCGCCCGCTGCCAGGCCGCACCGGCTCCGGCTCGGTCATGCCCTGCCACTCCGCCGCCGTGATGAACAGCGTCGTCCCGCCGGGGCCGCCCAGCGCGCAGGCGAACGCGCCCCGGTCCACCTCGACCGCGTCCAGGACCGCGCCGCCCTCGGCGACGCGCACGCACCTCTCGTGCGGCACGTCCGCGTACCAGACGGCCCCCTCCGCGTCGGTGCAGATGCCGTCCGGCGTCCCGTCGCCGAGGTCGGCCCAGACGCGCCGGTCCGACAGTTCGCCGCCGGCGCCGATCGCGAACGCCACCAGCTCGCCGCGGTAGGAGTCGGCGACGATCAGCGTCGACCCGTCCGGGGTCACCGCCATCCCGTTGGGGAACGCGACGTCACCGGCGACCTCCCGGACCGTCCCGTCGGGCGCGGCCAGGAACACGGACCCGGGACGGAACTCCTCCCCGGCCATCGGGTCGAACCCGGCGCGGTTGACGTAGGCGTTGCCGCGGCCGTCCGCGACGATGTCGTTCCAGCCCGTCCGGCCGAGGTCCGCGTGCACGGTCCGCGTCCCGTCGCCGTCCTGCCGCAGCAGCCGCCCGCCGGGCGAATCGACCAGCAGCAGCTCGCCGTCCGGGAGCCACGCCGTGCACAGCGGCAGCGACTTCACCCGCGCGACCACCTCGCATCGCCCGTCCGGATCCGCGGCGAGGACCTCGCCCGCCGTCCAGTCGGAGAAGTACACCCGCCCGTCGTGCCACCGCGGCGACTCCACCAGCCCCCGCCCGCCGACCAGCGTCCGGATCTCCCGCATCGTCATCACCCTCGCCCCTCGTCGGGAACATTCCACCCTCTACACGAACGACCTCCGCCGGTATCGACAGCGTCGCGGCGGAGGTCGTCTCGGGTCGGGGGCGCGGGGACCGCTAGCGGATGTAGTGGTGGACGGGTTCGGTGACGGGCTCCTCCGCGGCGGACGCCGGCTTCGTGCGGCCGAACTCCAGCGTCAGCAGCGCCGCCGCCAGCCACACGATGTCGAACCACGACCGGAAGACGATGCTGCGCGGCTTGTAGGCGGGCCGGAACTTCTTGTCGAACAGGTACAGCGACTCGACCGCGATCAGCGGGTCCAGCAGGTGCAGGGCCTGGTAGCCGGCCTTCTCCAGCGCGCCGCGCTGCTCGGCGTCCAGCAGCTCGCGGAAGGCCGCGAAGTTCAGCGAGACGAGCGCGTGGCCGTGCTCGCCCGCGTACTCGATCATCTCGACGATCAGCCGCTCGTTGACGCCGTTCGGCCCGCCGGGGGAGCGCCGCATCGCGTCCAGGCTGATGCCCTCGCCCGCCGTCACGTACCGCTGGAAGGCGATCGGCTTCTTGTCCTCGTCGTAGGCGACCGCGACGACCGCGCCGGGGTGGTAGCCGGTGAGCAGCTCGTCGAGGTTCATCGAGAAGCCGCGCTCGGCGGCGCCGCCCAGCGAGCCGGACGCGACCTCCAGCAGCGCGGCGCGCAGGTCCGCGGACAGCTCGCGCTCGGGCAGGATCTCGGTGGTGACGCCGGCGTTGACGGTGCGCTTGACGGCCTGCCGGACGTTGCGCATCTGCCGGCCCGACAGCGTGAACTCCTCCGGCCGGACGACGACCTCGTCGCCGAAGCCGAACGAGCGCAGCGGGCCCCACTCCGGCAGCAGGTCGGCGCTCGCGCCGAGCACCGCGGGCCGCCAGCCGGTCCTGCGGCACAGCTCCAGGAACTCCGCGATGGCGGCGGCGTGCGACCTCGGGTCGCCGACGGGGTCGCCGCCCGCCACCGCGATGCCGAACAGCACCCGGTAGCCGATCGCGGCGCGCCCGTCCGGGCTGAACACGTACGCCTTGTCGCGGCGCAGCGCGAACGGGGCGAGGGTGTCCGAGCCGGGGTGCGCGACCAGGCCGGCGACGCGGCGCCGCTCGTCCTCGTCGCCGGGCGGCGGCGCGGGGTCGGGCGCCAGCAGCGTCATCACCAGGGCGAGCAGGCCCACCGCGCCGGCCAGGCCGAGCACGCCGGGCAGCCAGGACGCGCCGTCGATGCGCGCGCCGGTGGCGCCGAGGCCGCTCGCGACGACCCGCACGGACCGCACGGAGACACCGCCGACCAGCACCGACCCGACCACCGCGCCGATCACCAGGAGCGCGCCGGTCTTCACCGCGGTGCGGACCCGGTCGGGGTGCGGGCGGACGGGGAAGCGGTCGCGCTCCACCCAGAGCCCGACCAGGACGGCCGCGAGGAGCGGCACCCGCCACGGCGCGTCGTCGCCCGCCACGACGGCGAGCAGGCCGAGGACGACCAGCGCGACCAGGCCGTACCAGGCGGCCCGGCGGCGCAGCAGGACGCCGCGCGCGATCAGCAGGAGCACCAGCCCCAGGGAGACGGCGTGCGCGGGGGCGAGCGGTGTTCCGGTCACCACCGCCGACAGTCGGTCGAGCCAGTGCGGGGACCATGCCATGGCGGGCACGGCGATCAGGACGGCGACGAACGCGGCGACGAGCGCCAGCGGCCAGACGGGCAGGGGCTCGCCGCCGGCGCGTTCGGCCGATTTCGCTGCATGCACGAGAAGGACACCTCCGCTGAGCCCCAACCATGATCCTTTGGAACTCATTCCCCGGATCGGACGTTATCTTTGGCCGCTCATGGTCAGCGTCGTCCGGACACCTCCTATGACGTCGCGTTCGGCGACTCCGGCGGTCCTCGTCCCCACGACGGCCGTACCCGGCCACCCGAGGGGAAACTGGTTAGTCTCGTGAGGGTGAAGAGGCTCCTGCTCGTTCATCACACGCCCTCGCCGTCCGTCCAGGCGATGGTCGAGGCGGTGCGCGCGGGGGCGCGCACGGACGAGATCGAGGGCGTGGAGGTCGTCTCCCGTCCGGCGCTGACCGCCTCCGCCGTGGACGTCCTCGAGGCGGACGGCTACCTCCTCGGCTCCCCTGTGAACCTCGGTTATCTCTCCGGGGCGCTCAAGCACTTCTTCGACCAGATTTATTACCCGTGCTTGGACGAGACAATCCGCCGGCCGTTCGGGGCGTTCCTGCACGGGAACAACGACGCCGCCGGGGCGCTGCGCGCGCTGGAGTCCATCACGACGGGGCTGAAGTGGAGGGCGGTCCAGCCGCCGGTGGTGGTGATGGGGGAGCCGGGCAAGGCCGACCTGGAGGCGTGCTGGGAGCTCGGCGCGGTGGCGGCCGCGGAGCTCGGGACCGTTTGAGCCCGCCGCTTCTCGGTAGCGTGCCCGCATGAGCGGTTTCCGTCACGTGGTGATGTTCAGGTGGGCCGAGGGCACGACCATCGGCCAGCAGGAGGAGGTCGCGGCGAAGCTGCGCGAGCTGACCGGGGTCATCCCGGAGATCCGCGGGTACAGCGTCGGCCTCGACGCGGGCGTGAACCCGGGGTCCTACGAGTTCGTCGTGGTCGCCGACTTCGCGGGCAAGGACGACTACCTGGTGTACCGCGACCATCCGGCGCACCGGGCGGTGATCGACGAGTTCATCACGCCGATCGTCGCGGAGCGGGCCGCCATCCAGTACGAGACCTGACGCGCGCCGGGCCGGGACCGGGGCGGCGCGATGTGCGCTGTCCCACACAACGCTTACCGAGCAAGCGCTTGTGTCGAAGCACATTTCAGGTTAGTTTCACAAAACGCCCGCCGGGAACGGATCGCGCCCCGTTCCCGGCGGACGGCCTACGCCCGCCCTCCTCCGTCCTCCGGCGGCGCCCTCGTGGGAACGGTCCGATTCCTCCCGCGGCCCGAATCGTCGTACGGTTGCGCCGTCGCATCCGGGCCGGACGGGGGCCCGGCGGACGGGGGAGCAGGCGTGATCACAGTGGTGCTGGCCGACGACCAGTCGCTGGTGCGGGCCGGGTTCCGGATGCTGCTGTCCGGCGAGGACGGCATCGAGGTCGTGGGCGAGGCCGAGGACGGCGACGCGGCGGTGGAGCTGGCCCGCCGGCTGCGGCCCGACGTCGTCCTCATGGACCTGCGGATGCCCGGCACCGACGGGCTCGCCGCCACCCGCCGGATCGCCTCCGACCCCGCGCTCGACGACGTGCGCGTCCTCGCCCTCACCACCTACACCGACGACGAGCACATCTACCTGGCGCTGCGCGCCGGAGCGGCCGGCTTCCTCGTCAAGGACATGGAGCCCGTGGAACTGGTGAACGCCGTCCGGGTGGTCGCGGGCGGCGAGTCGCTGCTCGCCCCCGCCGTCACCCGCGCCGTCATCGAGGGCTTCGTCGGCGGCCGTCCCGGACCCGCCCCCGCCGCCGTCGGCCGGCTCGAGAGCCTCACCGGCCGGGAGCGGGAGGTCGTGCGGCTGGTCGGGCGGGGGCTGTCCAACGCCGAGATCGCGAGCGCCCTCGCGGTCAGCCCCCTCACCGCCAAGACGCACGTCAGCCGGGCCATGAGCAAGCTCGGGGTGCGCGACCGGGCCCGGCTGGTGGTCCTCGCCTACGAGTCGGGGCTGGTCACCCCCGGGTCCGCGAGTTGAGGATCTCGTCGCGGAGCTGCTGCGGAGTGGGGGCCTCCAAAAGCCGCGGACCGTCCCGCAGCGGGACCAGGGCCCACCAGGACCCGGTCGCCTCGCCGAACCAGACGCGCACGCCCGGGAACTGCTCCTGCAGGCCGCGCGCCGTGGCGGCGCGGAACGCCGCCGGCGTGGGCTCGTCCCGGCCGGCGCCCTGTGGAGCCGTCATGCCGCCCTCCCCCCGATGATCTCCTCAGTAACAGCGTCCCCACGGACCAATGCGTCACCCCTACTCGGCAAATTGTGACTAAGCACACTATGGAGGTTCGGGGGGCCCAACGGTGGGATACCGCGCCGGATGTACTCCTGCGGAAGTAGCGGGCCTCCCGGAAGACGCCGCCCGCCCGACGACGCGGACCGGGTGCGCGAGCCACGCTTTCGGGAACGACGTGTTCTCTACCCGCGGACTCCCGCGAAGGTGGTTCCCATGAAACTGGCCAGGCTCGCCCGGGTCTGCTATCGGAGGCGATGGCTCGTCGTCGCCGCCTGGATCGTCGGCGCGCTCGCCGTGCTGGTCCTCGGCTACGGCTTCGCCGTCAAGCCGCTCAACGACTTCACCGGAGGCTCCTCCCATTCCGCGACCGCGAAGAAGCTGCTCGACGAGCACTTCCCCAAGCGCAGCGGCGACACGATCACGCTCGCCGTGCGGGCGGACGCCGGAGTGCGCTCGGCCGCCGCGAAGGAGCGGGTGACCCGGGCCATCGACCGGCTCGGCAGGACACCGCACGTCGCCTCCGTCACCTCGCCCTATGACGTCCCCGGCCAGATCTCCAAGGACGGCCGGACGGCGTTCGCCACCGCGAACCTCGACGTCCCCACCAACGACGTGCCCACCACGGACGTCACCAAGCTCATCGACGACGTCCGCAGCGACTCCGGGCCCGTCCGGATCGAGCTCGGCGGCGCCGCGATCGACAACGCCGAGACCGCGGAAGGCGGGTCGTCGGAGGGGATCGGCGTGCTCGCCGCCATCGTCATCCTGCTGATCGCGTTCGGCTCGGTGCTGGCGATGGGACTGCCGATCGTGACCGCGCTGTTCGGCATCGGCTCCGGGCTCGGGCTCATCGCGCTGATCGCGCACCTGCTGCCCGCGCCGTCGTTCGGGCCCATCGTCGCCGCGCTCCTCGGCATCGGCGTCGGCATCGACTACGCGCTGTTCATCGTCACCCGCTACCGGGAGGAGCTCGCCGCCGGGAAGGAACCGGAGGAGGCGACCGTCACCGCCGTCACCACGGCCGGACGCGCCGTCCTGTTCGCCGGCAGCACCGTCGTGATCGCCCTGATGGGCCTGTTCGTCATGCAGCAGAAGCTGTTCAACGCCGTCGCCGTCGCCGCCGGCGTGGCGGTGCTGATGACGATGCTCGCCGCCGTCACCCTGCTGCCCGCGCTGCTCGGCTTCACCGGCCGGGCCATCGACCGGCTCCGCGTGCCGGGCCTCGGCCGGGCCCGCCGCCCCCTCGCCGAACGCTGGGCCCGGGTCGTCCAGACCCACCCGGTCGTCACCGGGCTGGCCGCGGCGGCCCTGCTGCTCGTCCTCGCGGTGCCGGCGCTGTCGATGCGGCTCAGCCTGCCCGACTCCAGCACCCAGCCGCACGACACCAGCGGCTACGCCGCGAACCAGATCATGGCCGAGGGCTTCGGGCCCGGCACCGCCGCGCCGCTGGTCATCGTCACCCGGGGCGGGAACCCGGCGCCGGTCGCCGCGGCCGTCGGCGCCGCACCGGGCGTCGCGGCCGTCCAGCCGCCGCGCACCAGCCCCGACGGGGCCGTCTCGCTGATCATGGCGTTCCCGACCACCGGCGCGCAGGACGAGGCCACCCCGCGGCTGGTGCACCGGCTCCGCGACGACGTGCTGCCCCGCGTCACCCGCGGCACGGACCTGCGCGCCTACGTCGGCGGCCAGAACGCGGCGTCCATCGACTTCGCCGACGACGTGCAGAACCGGCTGCCGCTGCTCATCGCGATCGTGGTGGGGCTGTCGCTGCTGCTCCTCGTCGCGCTCGTCCGCTCGCTCACCGTGGCGCTGCAGGCCGCGCTGATGAACCTGCTGTCGATCGCCGCCGCCTACGGGGTGCTGACCGCCGTCGTGCAGTGGGGCTGGGCGGGCAAGGCGCTCGGCTTCCCCACCTCGATGCCGGTCACCACCTGGGTGCCGCTGATGATGTTCCCGATCCTGTTCGGGCTGTCCATGGACTACGAGGTGTTCCTCGTGTCGCGGATCCGCGAGTCGCACGAGGCGGGCGTGCCCACCCGGGAGGCCGTCGCGCGCGGCCTCGCCGGCACCGCGCGGGTCATCACCGCCGCCGCCGCGATCATGGTGATGGTGTTCCTGTCGGTGCTGCTCGGCGCGAACGTCGCCGTCAAGCAGATCGGCCTCGGCCTCGGCGTCGCCATCCTGATCGACGCGACCGTCGTGCGGATGGTGCTCGTCCCCGCCCTGATGGAGCTGTTCGGCGAGAAGAACTGGTGGCTGCCCGGACCGATCGCGCGGCTGCTGCCGCGCCGCCGCCTCGAGAGCGCGCCGGAGCGCCCGGGCGTGCCGGTACGGGGATAGCGGGCCCCGCCCGCCGGCGGGGGACGGCGGGCGCCGGGCCTGCGGGCCGCAGGCGTCCGCCCGGGGGCTAGTGGGTGTTGATCCCGTCGAACATGACCTTGATGTAGTGCTCGCCGAGGCTCTGGGCGTCGAGCCGTCCGCCCGGCTTGAACCAGCGGACGGCCACCCAGATGGTGTCGCGGATCATCCGGTAGGTCAGCTTCGGGTCGAGGTCCTCGCGGAACAGCCCCTGCTCCTGGCCGGCCGCGATGGTCTCGACCCACATCTTCTCCACCTCGTCCTCGGACTTGGTGAGGTAGGCGAAGCGGTCCATGCCCTGGAGGTAGTTCCAGTCGTTCTGCATGACCGTGATCGCGGCGCGGTGCGGCTCGAGGCTGTTGAACGCGATGCGGACGAGCCCGGCGATCGTCTCCCGCGGGTCGCGGCCCGCGTCGATCTCGGCCCGGTAGGCGGCCATGATCTCGTCGAAGAAGCCGGTCAGGATCTCGTCCACGATCGACTCCTTGGAGTCGAAGTGGTGGTAGAGGCTGCCGGACAGGATGCCGGCCTCGTCGGCGATGTTGCGGACCGTGGTGGCCTGGAAGCCCTTCTCCGCGAACAGGTCCGCGGCCAGCCTGACCAGGTGCTCGCGGCGCTCCGACGCCAGGGCCGGCGAGCCCTTGCCGCGGCGGCGCGCGCCGCCCTCGCCGGCGGCCCGGGGCCTCGCCCGCCCGGAATTCGCGCTCGTGGTCGTCACCCTCTCATTATGCCGTGCGCGCCCAACCGCTTGCTCAGTCCGCGCGTCAACGGCAGTTTACGGTGTGCCCAAGCGCTTGTTCCATCACCCGGGGCTCCCGCGTCGCGACGCGGCGCGACGTCCGCCGCCCCGCGACGCCCGCACCGGGCCGCCCCGCATACCCTCGGACCATGCCCGATGTGATCGTCTTCGACCTGTTCGGCGTCATCGCCCGCACCCAGACCCCCGAGGCCGTGCGGGAGATCGAGGAGATCGCCGGGGTCTCCGGCGCCCCGTTCTGGGACGCGTACTGGGCGCTGCGCCCCGCCTACGACGCCGGCCAGGAGAGCGCCGCCTACTGGGCGGACGTCGCCGCCGCCCTCGGCACCGCGTTCCCCGACGTGCCCGCGCTGATCGACGCCGACCTGCGCAGCTGGACCAACGCCGACGAGCGCATGGTCGCCCTCGTGCACGAGCTGGCCGACGGCGGGCGCACCCTGGGCCTGCTCTCCAACATCATCGCCGACCTCGTCCCCCGCTTCGAGGCGCGGCACGGGAGCTGGCTGTCCCGGTTCGACGCGCTCACCTACTCGTGCGCCATCGGCGTCGCCAAGCCCGACCCGCGGGCCTACCGCATCTGCGCCGAGCGCCTCGGCGTGAAGCCAGCCGACGTCCTGTTCATCGACGACACCGAGCGCAACGTCCTCGCCGCCCGCGAGACCGGCATGGCCGCCGAGGTCTTCACCGGCCCCGACCAGATCCGCGCCCTTCTCGGCTAGAGGCGCACGACGAGCTTGCCGGTCGCCTCGTCGGCCTCCATGTACCGGTGCGCGTCGGCGATCTCGTCCAGCGCGAAGACCCGGTCGACGTTCGGCCGGAACCGGCCGCTCCCGACCTCGTCCACGAGCCGCTGGAGCGTCGCGGCGCCCGCCGCGCCCTGCACGTCGTCGCTGTGGAACACGGTGAGCCGCGTCCCGCTCCGCATCGCCTGCATCGGCTCGAACTCGGGAAGCACCCACGCGCCGCCCAGGATGCCCGTCATGCACACCGTGCCGCCCTTGCGGACGAGGCCGAGCGAGTCCACGAGAGTGGACGCGCCGACGAGTTCGAGCACGTGGTCCGGGCCGTCCGGGACGATCGCCCGCACCCCGTCCGCGATGCCGCCGTCGTCCAGGACGACGTGGTCGGCGCCCGCCGCCTCCAGCGCCTCGACCTTGCCGGGGTTGCGAGTCGTCGCGATCGTCCGCAGGCCGAGCCCCCTGGCGAGCGACAGCGCCGCCATGCCGACCGACGACGTCCCGCCCCGCACCAGCAGCGTCCCGCCGTCCGCGCCCAGCGCGTCCAGCGACCCCTGGGCGGTGAGGTAGGTCTCGGGCAGCGCCGCGAAGACCTCCCAGTCCAGCTCGGTCGTGACGGGGATCAGCAGGTCGTCGGGGAGCAGCGCGTACTCGGCGTAGCCGCCGTCGAACGCGCGCCCCATCTCGCCCATGACCGCCGCGACCCGCGTCCCCGGCGCGAGCACCCCGCCCGCGGCGACCTCCCCGACGCACTCGATCCCGAGCACGCGCGGGAACCGCACGCCGGGGGAGTGCCCCTGCCGGGTGAACATCTCCGACCGGTTCAGCCCGAACGCCCTGACCTTCACCAGCGTCCACTCCGGCCGCGGCTCCGGAACCGGCACCTCGCGCACCCGCAGCACGTCCGGCGGCCCCGGCCGCTCCGCGACGGCCGCCCGCATCATGATCGACTCCACCCCGAGAACAACTACCCGCCCCACCGGGATCATCCCGGCCGGCCGCGCATGGGACGGGAGCTCCCGGGCACTGGTGCCCGCAGAGCGTCTGGACGTAGTGTCCAATAGGGGCGGGGGCGCGTTGGAACCCTGGGGGTGACGGTATGCGCGCTTCTCGGACGCGGGGCCGGGTGCCGGTGCGGGCGGCGGTGCAGCGGTGGCGGGTGCTGCTCGACCTGTGGCTCATCGCGAGGCCCGCGATCTGGCTCGTCTCGCTCGTGCCGTTCTACGTCGGGCACCTGCTCGCGACGCGGTGGCTGATCGCGGGCCAGGACGCGTGCGTGCCGATGAGCGGACGGTGCCTGGACGCGGCCGCGCCTGTGCTGACCGGGCTCGTCGTGTGGGGGCCGCTGGTCTGGCTGGCAGTGCTGGCCATCAACGACGCCTTCGACCTGGACGGCGACCTGAGGAATCCGCGCAAGGACGACGCGCCGCTGGTCGACGGGCGGCTGAGCGTGCACGGCGCGCTGGTCGCGGCGCACGTCACCGCGGCGGCGGCGCTGCTCGTCGCGCTGACGGTGCGGCCGGCGTTCGCGCTGGTCACGCTCGGGTTCCTGGTGCTCGGCTGGCTGTACAGCGTGCCGCCGGTCCGGCTGAAGGACCGGCCGGGGTTCGACGTGGCGACCAACGCGGCCGGCGTCGGCGGCCTCGCGCTGCTGGCCGGCTGGACGGTCGTGCGTCCCATCGAGGGCTTCCCGTGGGTGATGGCCGTCGAGGGCGTCCTGGTCGCGACCGCCCTGTACGTCCCGACGACCGTCACCGACTACAAGGCCGACCTCGCCAGCGGGTACCGGACCATCGCCGTGCGGCTTGGCCCGCGCGGCGCGTACCGGATCGGGCTCGCCGCGTGGACGGCGTCGTGCGCGCTCGCGGTGACGCTGGCCGCGACCGGGCACGTGTTCCCGCACCGGACGCTGTGGACGCAGGCCGTGTCCGCGCCGGTGCTGGTCTGGGCGTACCACCGCTTCCTCGGCCGGGCGCGCGAACCGGGGGAGGTGCTGCACGGCATCATCGTCGCGAGCTGGATGTTCCTCGTCCCGTACCTGGTGTTCGCGCTGATGTACGCGCGGGTGCTCTGAGCGGTCAGGCGGGCGGGGGCGGGAGCTCGCCGCCGGCCTCGGCGGCCCTCGCGAGCCGCTCGCGCAGCGTCCGGACGAGCGCGTCGCCCTGCTCGGTGAGCCGCTCGATCGCGGGCAGCGCCAGGTCGTCGCGGACGGTGTCGGCGAGCAGCTCGTCGTACTCGTGCGCCTTCGCCGCGAGGGACTCCAGGTGGCGGTGCGCGGCCAGGGCCTCGTCGGCGGCGCGGGCGCGTTCGGCGTACCGTTCGAGGGCCTCGATCCGGCGCGTCACCGCCTCGACGGAGATGTCGAGCTTCTCGCGGAGCGGCCGCAGCGCCGCCTCCACCTCGGGCAGCGGCGCCGCCTCCGCCATCTCCTCCTGCTCCCTGCGCAGCTTCGACTGCCGCGCCAGGACCTGCGCGATCTCCCACTCCTGCCGGGGCAGGGTGACCGCGTTGTCGACCGTGTCCAGCAGCCCCTCCCGGTTGACCTGCGAGTCGCGGACGGCGTCGACCGCGGCCTGCAGGCGGACGAGCAGCGCGCGGCCCGGCCCGTCGAAGTCCTCGGGGGTGAGGTAGCGGTGCCGGCGGCGCTCCAGCTCGCGGGCGCGCCGCAGGTCCAGCGAGACCGACGGGGTGCCGAGCGCGACCAGGACCGCGAGCATGCCGAGCCCGATCAGCCACAGCGAGCCGAGCAGCGGCGAGCCGAGCAGGCCGAGCCCGAGGACGGTCAGCGGCGCCAGCCACAGCAGCGGGCGGCGGCGCGCCACGAGCGTGTCGAGCTCGGCGCGCAGCGCGGGGTCGGCGACCGGGCGCGGCTCGGCCGCCGGGCCCTCCCCGGCGCGGCGCGGCGGGGCGATCCGCCGCCAGTACGCGCCGACGTGGGTCTCGAACGCGAAGTCGGTCGGCTCGATCTCGACCTCGGTGCCGCCGGCGGGCAGCGGCCACATGCCGACCGGGTCGCCCCCGCCGGGGCCGGTGAAGCGGACCCACCAGCCGCCCGCGGCGTCGTCGCACCGGTACCGCCCCGGGGCGACGTCGATGCCGACGAAGAACGTACCGACTCCGGGGATGGACTCGTTCCACGCGCCACTGGTCACCGGCGACCTCCGACCCGACCTCTCGCCGTGCCCCTCGCCCCCCTCCGGCGAGGGCCGTCCCACCGTGCTGCGCCCGCGACAGGACCGACGCCCGGGAGACGACAACAGTTGCATTACCCACATCGTCCCCGGGAAAGCGGCGTCACGGACATCGGAACCGGTTTGGAATACTCCATGGGTGCGACCTGCTTACGACCCTCTCGACGACCCGCCCTGGGCGATGCAACTGGTGGTACGTGCGGAAAAGGCCGATCCGCCCACTCACGGCGCGGTCTGCGAGGCCGCGGCGACCGCCGTCGTCCGGCTGCTCACCGACCCGCGCGCCACCGAGCCCGACGGGGAATGGCGGCACGCGGTGCACGAATGGGAGTCGCGGCGGATCCGGAAGGTGACGCGGCGCGCGCGCGGAGTGCGATGGCCGGAGGCGCAGGCGCTGCCGGGCGTGACGGTCGAGCGCGCGGGCGCGCAGGTGCGGGCGTTCCCGCCGGGCCCGGTCGCGGACGTCCCGCCGGAACTGGCGAAGCTCCAGGTGGCCGGGCTCGACCTCGCGGAAGCCGAGGAGCCGCCGCCTCCGCCCGCCCCGCCGTACGCCGCGCTCGCCCTGAACCCCGATGTGACGATGACGACCGGCAAGGCGGCGGCGCAGAGCGGGCACGCCGCGCAGATGCTGCTGCGGCAGGGCCGGCGCAAGGACGTCGCGGCGTGGATCGAGGCGGGCGCGCCCGTCCACCTGGTCCGGGACGTCGCGTGGGCGCGCTGCGTCAAGGAGGCGGCCGTCGCGGTCCGCGACGGCGGCTTCACCGAGGTGCCGCCGGGGACGATGACGGCCATCGCGTGGATCGTCCGCTGACGTCCGGACCCTCCCGTGCCGTCCGGGCGCGCCGGGGCGCGCCCGGATCAGCGGCGCGGCAGCCGGTTGAGCGCGGCGAGCGCGAACTCCTGCGTCCGGGTGAGCCGCCGCGGCTCGCCCTCCCCGCCGGGCGCGCCGCCGTCCTGCCCGGGGCCGGCCGGCGCGGGCGACGCGGCCGAGGCGCGGACCGCCGCGCCGCTGCCGACCTGCGCCTTCGCGCTCAGCCCGTACGAGACGAACAGCAGCACCACGAAGCCCGCGAGGTAGAGCAGGTGCTCCAGGAGCCCGCCCAGGCGGCCGTCGAACACGTCCAGGACCGCGAACACCGCGAAGCCCGCCATCCAGCCGGCCAGCGCCGGGACGAACCACACGTCGCGGCGGCGGACGAGTCCCGCGGCGGCCACCGCGACGAGCACGGCCTCGGCCGCCTTCGCCAGGATCAGCAGCGTGCCCGCGTTCCCCGAGCCGAAGTAGTCGCCGAGTTCCTTGCGCCGGTCGCTCCACAGCAGCGCCGCGCCGGCCAGGCCGGTCACCCCGTACGCGATGAGGAAGACCCCGACCGCGTAGTGCATCCGGTGCCAGGTGCCCCCCGGGGAGGGCGGAGTGGTCCCCTCCGCCGGGCGCCGCTCGGGCAGCCGCTGGTCGGGCCGGGTCCACTCCGGGTTCGCGCCCGCGCTCGCCATCGCCATACGCCCCAACTTCCCCCTTCGAGTGCCATGCGCAACATATCCCGGATGCCGTTCGCGGCCGCCGGGCACCGCGCCCTTTGCGACGCTCGCCGCGCCGCCGGAGTTCGCGCCGCACCCGCACCGACCGGGCCGAAGTGCTTGCACCCGCGCCGGGGAAGGGGGAGGGTGAGATCTCGTCGGGCCGCGCGGAGTCCACGGGGAAGACAAGGATGACGCCTGACGATACGGGAACCGCCGCGCCCGCTCGGACGCGGATCGAATATCTGGAAGAGCTGGGCGGCGAGCTGGTCGAACGCGGCCTTCGGGTGCGGCTCACGCTGCCTCGGGGCCAGTCGCCCAGCCTGCACGTGATGAATCCGGACGCCTCCGCCCTGACGGAGAACATCCTCGCGGAGCGGGGCGCCGACGGATGGTGGTACTGGTGGTCGTGGGCGGAGCGCATCGCTCCCGCCGACGACGTCGCCGCCGCGGCCGACCGGGTCGCGCTGGTCCTCTCGGTCCACTGACCCGCCCGCCGGGCGGGGACGTCCCGGGGCCGCACCGGCCGCCGGACGCATTGCCGCCCGTCCCGGGACCGCGGCGCCCGCGGTCACGCCGACGCGGGACGGGCGGGTCCCATCGGAGCACGACGGCACCGTGATCATGCGGCGGCTCCCGGCACGAACCGGGACCGCGATCGCGTGATCACGGCCTTCGCCGCGCCCGCCGTTCCCCGCACGCCTAGCTTCGCCCCATCACGCCGTGCCCGCGCCGTTCCCTGCCCCGCCACGCTTCGCCGCATCACGCCGCGCCCTGTGCGCCGAACGTCGCCCCACCACGCCGCGCCCGCGCCGGGCGTGCTCGCCGAGGTTTCGGACGGCTTCGCGCCGCGGGTTGACCGCGGGTCCGGGTGAATGTTGACCCGCCGAACATATGCCGCGCGCGGCCCCGGAACGCCCTGACCTCCGGTTCCGCCGCCCCGATCAGCGCCCTCCCTCGTTTCCCCCGTGTTGATCTCGCGTTACGGGATTGTTACTGCCCACAACAAATTAGCCGGGCGAGAGGTCTGGCGTTCCGGACGAGCCGGACATAAGTTGCGGGACACAACATTCACGCCGGTGGAGGTGCGACCGCGCTCGCCGGCGCTGCGAACCCTCGGCCGCGCCATGCGGCCACCCCCAAGAAAGGACCCGGGCAATGCGCAAGGGGATCCTCAGCTTCATGGCCCTCTCGGCGGCCGCGGCGCTCACCCTGTCCGCGTGCGGGGACGACAACGGCGGCGGCGACAAGGGCTCCGGCTCCGGCTCCGGCGCGGTGAAGGGCAAGGTCGGCGTGATCCTGCCCGACACCACCTCGTCCGTCCGCTACGAGAGCTTCGACCGCCCCTACCTCGAGCAGGCGTTCAAGACGGCCGGCGTCCAGTACGACATCCAGAACGCCGAGGGCTCGACCCAGCGGTTCCAGACGATCGCCGACCAGATGATCACCAGCGGCGTCACCGTGCTGATCGTGGACGGCATCGACTCCAACTCCGCCGGCGCCGTCCAGCGCAAGGCGCAGTCCCAGGGCGTCAAGACGATCGACTACGACCGGCTCACCCTCGGCGGCGTCTCCGACTACTACGTCTCCTTCGACAACGTGAAGGTCGGCGAGGAGCTCGGCAAGGGCCTGCAGAAGTGCCTCGGCGGCAAGAGCGCCAACATCGCCTACCTGAACGGCTCGCCGACCGACAACAACGCGACGCTGTTCGCCAAGGGCGCGCACAACATCCTCGACCAGGTGTCGACCTACAAGAAGGTCGCCGAGCAGGCCGTCCCGGACTGGAAGCCGGACAAGGCCGCGACGATCTTCGAGCAGATGTACACCGAGCAGCACGGCAAGATCGACGGCGTGCTGGCCGCCAACGACGGCCTCGGCAACGCCGCGATCTCCATCCTGAAGAAGAACCAGCAGGCCGGCAAGGTCGCGGTCACCGGCCAGGACGCCACCCTCCAGGGACTGCAGAACATCCTGGACGGCACCCAGTGCATGACCGTGTACAAGCCCGTCAAGCAGGAGGCCGACGCGGTCGCCAAGCTCGCCGTCGCCCTCATCAAGGGCCAGAAGGGCGAGACCAACGGCACCACCAACGACCCGCAGGGCAAGCGCGACGTCCCCTCGGTGCTGCTGAACCCGATCGGCATCTTCAAGGACAACGTCAAGCAGGTCACCGACGACCAGTTCGTCAAGGCCGCCGACCTGTGCAAGGGCGCCTACGCGGCCAAGTGCAAGGACGCCGGCATCCAGTGACCTCGCACTGACCCCGTCGATGTCGCCCGGGGAAGCGGGGGGTCGCACCCCCCGGGCGGTACTGACCCTCGTGGCGGGCCCCACCCGCTGAGGACGCCCCGGGAGCCCGGAACCCCGGGACGTCCACGGGGCCCGCCACGGGCCCGCGCCAACCCCCGGAAGGAAACGGGCCCGCGCTACCCCTGGAAGGAATCACGTGGCAGAAAACGGAGACCCCGTCCTCCGCCTGACCGGGCTCAACAAGAGCTTCGGCGCCGTCCATGTGCTGCACGACGTGGACTTCGCCGTGCGGCTGGGCGAGGTGATGGCCCTCGTCGGCGACAACGGCGCGGGCAAGTCCACCCTCATCAAGTGCATCGCCGGCATCTACCCGATCGACTCGGGGAAGATCGAGTTCGACGGCCGCGAGGTGACCGTCGACGGTCCGCGCGCCGCGGCCGACCTCGGCATCGAGGTCGTCTACCAGGACCTCGCGCTCGCCGACAACCTCGACATCGTGCAGAACATGTTCCTCGGCCGCGAGCGCCGCCGGGGCATCGTGCTGGACGAGGCGTCCATGGAGGAGGCGGCCCGGCAGACCCTCGCCCGGCTGTCCGTCCGCACCGTCAAGTCGGTGCGCCAGCAGGTCGCCAGCCTGTCCGGCGGGCAGCGGCAGACCGTCGCGATCGCCAAGGCGGCGCTCTGGGAGTCCAAGGTCGTCATCCTGGACGAGCCGACCGCCGCGCTCGGCGTCGCGCAGACCCGGCAGGTGCTCGACCTCGTCCGGCGGCTCGCCGACACCGGGCACGCCGTCGTGCTCATCTCGCACAACATGAACGACGTGTTCGAGGTGGCCGACCGCATCACCGCGCTCTACCTTGGCCGGGTCGCCGCGGACGTGGCACGCTCCGAGGTCACCCACGGCCAGGTCGTGGAGCTCATCACCGCCGGCCGTTCCGGTGATCTCGGCCTCGCGCCGCAGACCGCCGCCGAGAGCATCTGAAAGGGGGACCGAGGTGTCCACCGAACTCCCCGAGGGCAAGGAGGCCGCCGTGAAGCTGGCGGACTCGGACTTCGCCGCCGACCGCCGCGAGCACGACGTGCGCTCGGCGCTACTGGACTACTGGGGCCGCATCCGGGCCGGTGAGCTGGGCGCGCTGCCCGCCATCCTCGGCCTCGCCGCGCTCATCGTCCTGTTCTTCGCGCTGCGGCCCAACACCTTCCTCAGCAACCAGAACATCGCGAACCTCTGTACGCAGGCGCTGCCCATCGTGATCCTCGCGATGGGCCTGGTCTTCGTCCTGCTGCTGGGCGAGATCGACCTGTCCGCCGGTGTCGCGAGCGGCGTCTGCGCCGCCGTGATGGCCAAGCTGATCGCCGACAGCGGCCAGCCCTGGTACGTCGCGGTGATCTCCGCGCTGGCGGTCGGCGTCGTCATCGGCACCGCGATCGGCTGGCTGGTCGCGGTCGTGCGCATCCCGTCGTTCGTCGTGTCGCTGGCGTTCTTCCTCGGCATCCAGGGCATCACGCTGAAGCTGATCGGCGACGGCGGCACGGTGCCGGTCCGCGACGACTTCATCGTGGCGCTGGCCAACAAGAACATGCCGATCTGGCTCGGCTGGACGCTCGCCGCGGTCTGCGCGGCCGGCTACGCCGGGACGCAGCTGCTGCGCTGGCGCCGCCAGCAGGCCCGCAACCTGCACTCCCGGCCGGTCGAGCTGGTGATCGCCCAGTCGGTCGTGGTCGCCGCGGCGCTGCTGCTCGGCACCTACCTGCTCAGCCAGGACCGCGCAGCCAGCCCGCTGATCTTCCTCGGCGGCGTGCCGTGGGGCGTCCCGCTGGTCGGCGTGCTGCTCATCGTCTGCACGTTCGTGCTGGCCCGCACCCCGTACGGCCGGCACATCTACGCGGTCGGCGGCAACGCCGAGGCGGCCCGCCGCGCGGGCATCAACGTCACCCGGATCCGGATCTCGGTGTTCATCATCGCGTCCGGGTTCGCGGCGGTCAGCGGCATCGTCGCCGCGTCCCGGCTGAACTCGGTCACCCCCGACGCCGGCGGCGGCAACACCCTGCTGTACGCGGTCGGCGCCGCGGTCATCGGCGGGACGAGCCTGTTCGGCGGGCGCGGCAAGGCCCGCGACGCGGTCCTCGGCGGCCTGGTCATCGCCATCATCGACAACGGTCTCGGGCTGCTCGGCACGAAGGCGTACCTGAGCTTCCTCATCACCGGGATCGTGCTGCTGTTCGCGGCGAGCATCGACGCCCTGGCGCGGCGCCGCCGCAGCAACACCGGCCGGTGACCCCGTGCCGGCCCTGCCCCTGAAGGCCGGGACCCCGTGAACGCGGGAGACGCCCGGGGGCCGGCGGCGCGCGGCGCCCGGCCCCGGGCCCAGCCGGACGGTGGCCCCCAGCCCCCCCACCCCCTTGCCCCCGTCGGCCCCCGGGCGCCCGGGGACAC
>NZ_JBEPCJ010000038.1:0-94055 GCF_040299565.1 Spirillospora sp. NPDC000708 | reverse complement strand
AACGACATCATGGCGCTCGGCGCGATCCGCGCGGCGCGGGCGCGCGGCCTGCGGGTGCCCGAGGACGTGTCGGTGACCGGCATGGACGACTCGCTACTGACCGCCTACCTCGACCCGCCGCTGACCACGATCCGCCAAGCCGTGCGGGAGATGTCGATGGCGGCGGTCAGCACGGTGCTCGACGAGATCCGGGGCGCGCGCTCACCCCGCACCGAACTGCTGTTCCGCCCGGAACTGGTCGTGCGGCGCTCCACGGCGCCCGTCCCGGCCGGCCGGCGGCTGTCCACCGTACAGGAAGGCCGAGCCGGGCCCCGACCGGGGCCCCGCTGCGGTTGCTGCTCGCACGCCCACTCCCCCACCGAGTACGCCTCCCTGTAGCACTGGCCGACCACCCAGCACGTGCAAGGGATGCTACTGACCTCGCTGCACGCCAAGGGCCCGCTGCCCGCGAAGCTGGAGGTCGACGAGATACCGATGGGGCTCAGCGGCGTCGATCAGCCGGCCCTCGATCGATATGGCGGATGCCCTCGATGCGTACGAAGGCCGCCCATCCGCGTGGGCATCGGCGTAGATCCAGACGCTGCGCAAGCCGGCACCGTCGAGTACGCGACGGAACCTGAACGCTCTCAGCACTAGGTCCGTGCCGCTGCATCGGATACCGACCCGGGCCGACGCCCTGGCGGAGCGGACCTCGCCATCGCCGTCACGTCCTGCACGGCCGTCGAGTCGAGGCCGCCGTCGACCTCCACGAGTATCGCGACGACCTCGCCCACGCGGATCAGCAGCCTCTGGATATCCGCCGAGCGCCGGTCGGCGCTGATCAGTCCCACCCTGGGAAGCCCGAAGCGCTCGGCCCCGCCAGGCAGGTCGCGGCGAGGCACGCGATCACAGCCGACCGGGCATCGAGCGTGCCTTTCCTATCCCATTCCGTACTGGTCAGGGCGATCGCCCTGCACACGCCTGCGGCCGGCGCGAGGGCCACGGCCCCCGATGCGATCCTTCGACTGCCGCGCCAGGATCTGCAGGATTTCCCTCTGCACGAGATACGCGACCGAAGCGGCGATGCGGGTGAACCAAACGATGACCTTATCGTGACGCTCGCGTCCGGCTTTGGTGGTGTTGGTGAGGTGGCTGGGCCGGCTGTGGCCTGGGGTTGCGGCGAAGGTGGTTAACGCCGCCCCGGAAGCAGTCATCCTGCACCACCGCACCGTCCACCCCGTCGTCATCCGCGAGTGGTCCATCCCGATGGGACAGTACGAAGAAGCGATCTACCAGAGCCAGCGGACCATAGTGCGTTTTTGGACGCCATCCTCGGAAACAGCAAAGTAATCCGAACAGAACCGCGTCACAAAATATCTATTCGGACAATAACCGCGCATAGGCCTGTCCCCCGACCGATAACGGCACCAGCCAAACCCTTGTATCACTCACGGGACATCAAGAGCCACCCGCACACAAAATGCCTTCCTTAACCGCCGGAGTCGGAAGCGTCCAAACGCAAAATTCCTCTATCCTCATTTCCGCTGCTCACTGCGAAGTCTGCGATGGGGACTGGGCGGTTACCGTCAGCCCGACTGCGGTCACGGCGTCCAGAATATTTCGGCGCAAGGCTTCAGCCTCGTCCACGGGCAGCGGATCCCGCTCGTAGGTGAGCGCAATCATCCAGTCATCGTCGGCGTAACGCCAGAGCGTCAGCTTCACATGACCCTGTTCTTTGGATCGCAACTCTCGCTGCCCGAATTCCTCATCCCAGTCATCATTAAGGCGACCACGCGGACTCAGCCCCACCTGGTCCCGAAACCTGGAGAGCCGCCCCCCCGAGGTGGCCCTTCATTCGGATGTGTAGCTGGTCATTCACTGGCATCGCCTCCCGGGCGCCTGGTGATCCAATCACTCTCACGGAAATGCGTGGAGATTCCATTGCCTACGTTCGCCCTGTCCGGAGAGCCGGCAACTTGGAAGTCGTAGTCACTCACTTCATCCATCGCGTCGAGTTTGTAGACGCTCTCGAAGAACAGCGGGCTAGCTTATCACCGTACTGGCTGAACGCAACCCCCCGATACCTCGCGGCGGCGTTTTCATCCGCTGCGCGCGTTCCTCCAAAGGTGCGTTCCGCTCACTACTCACGTCAGCGATCATCGCGGGGCGCGGCGTTGACGCGATGGATCGGCCGTTCGGGTAGTCGGACGACGCAACGTCCACCTCGAAGTCGCGGGCCACGGAATCCGCCATGTTCAGATGAACAACCGAAGCCAGCAGTTGCACGAGTACTTGTCGGACCCCAGCTCAGCGCTCCTACCGACAGGTTCATCCGGAACGGACACCTGATCCGCGGCCGCGACGGCAAGTTCCCCGGCCTGTTCGACGCCATCCTGGCCGATGCCGGCATCCGGACGCTGGTCACGGGGTGCGGATGCCCACGATGAACGCGGTGATGGAGCGGTCGGTCCAGACCTGCCGCCGTGAACTCTTGGACTGCAAGTTGATCTGGAACCAGCGACACCTGCTCCACGCGCTCCGTGAGTTCGAGACCTTCTACGACGAGCATCGCCCGCATCAGGGCATCGCCAACGCTCGCCCGTTGAAGCCGCTGCCTCCGCCGATCAACGAATCAGACCGGATCGCCTACCTGAACATCTGAAGAAGGCAACGTCTGGGCGGGATCCTCAACGAGTACGAACATGCCGCTCGACCTGCGTGGACGAAGTTTACGGCAGGGACAGGGCCGCCGCCCGATCGCATCCCGCTCACCGTCGGAGCCGTCCACCATGCCCGTCGACCGGTTCGTCCGAAAGTCCCTCCTGGCCACGGACGCCCGCTTGCGGTTCCTGCTCAGGGAGCAGCCCGTTGGAGAACAGCCAGAATGGTTTCGGCTCTCTCCTGGAGGGCGGGCTCGGGATCGGCCTGAGCGATGGCGCAGATCCGCGCGAGGTACTGGGGCCAGGGCGAGTAGGTCGTCGCCCACAGCGACAGCCGCCGGACTCGTGGGTCAGGGTGCTGCATTCCCGCATCGAGCCGGGCGAAGACTTCCGGGTTGTATTCGTACGGGGCCGCGACCCCGAGTCGCATGAGGGCGCGACCGTGTTCCAGATCCCGAGAGTGATCACATGCGGCCACCAGGTCGGACAGGGGCCACGGGCTGAGATCGTCGTCGATCAGTGTCGCCAGGCGTTCTGCGACCCAGTCCGTATTGCTGGAGACATAGAGGTAGCGCTGCCTGGAAGTGAAGTCCTCCACGTACCGGACCGCGGTCCCGGGGACGACCGAGAAGACAAGGCGGTAGGTCTGGCTTTGCTCCAGGGCGCCCTCCTCGCCGGTCTTTGCCCAGCCCATCGCCGCGGCGTATCGGAGGACGTCGTTCCTCGATGTCTCCTGCCGCAGCAGCATCCGCCGGGCGGCGTACGTCATCTCCACCGATGCCCCTTCATGTCTTGGGCCGTCCACGTGACAAGGGGGAACTCCTTTTCCCGAAGGCGCTCGCGATCAGGTCTCGATGGCCACCGACCGGCGCTGGGCTTGCCGGTACCGGCAGGCGGCTCCGCCCTGTCCTTGTGTGTCAGGGCCGGTCCAGGCCCCAGGTCTGCAAAGCATAGGGACGTCCCTTTTCCTCGCCAGTGATGAGCGGCATGTCGAGCAGCCGGAAGCCCGCCCTCGCGGCCACGGCGACACTGGCCGCGTTCTCCGCCTCTAACTCCAGAATCACCTGTTCCGCCGCCAGGTACTCGAAGGCGTACGAGGCCATGACCCGGACCGCACGCGCCGCCAGGCCCTGGCCACGGAAGGCCGGGCTGACCGCGTAGCCGAGCTCCGTCCCTTCCGGAGCGCGCCGCAGCATCACCTCGCCCATCGGTGCGCCTCCGTCGGCGGTGATGGCCAGGAGGATGGCGCTGCCCTCCCTGCGCAACTGCCTGGCCCGATCCAACCGGGCACGCGCGGCTGCCGCGTCGAAAGGGGAGACGAAGGGCGTCCAGTACGCGATGTCGGGGTGGTCGAACAGACCTGGCATCGCGGGCAGGTCTGCCTCGGTCCAGTCACGCAGAACAAGGTCCTGCCCCGAGAGTTCGACGTGCTCGGGAAAGGAAGACGGGTTCTTGGCCATGGCAGAGAGCTCCTCGGGGTCTGGCATGGGCCAGGCAGCGCTTGACGACGCGGTGTGCTCGGCCGCAGGTACGAACTGACGCCGCCGGTGCAGTGATTCTCGCGCATGAACTCGATGACCCAGCGGGCTGGCGCACCTCGCCGATTGGGCCGACCTGGGGCACGTACGGCTTGATGTCAAGCGCAGGGGGCTCCGGCGGTGCCGAGCACCGGACTCCCCTGTCCGATGCCACGAGGTCGAAGCCGTCCTTGACGGTGGCGCCCGGCACGGCGGGTGGGCGTCCGGCCCGCCGCGGTGTCGTCCCCCATCGGTGACGGTGGCTCCGCCAATGTTTTCGCTGCGGGAGCGCGCGGACTCGTGATCTCCAGAGTGCGGTCGCGCTCCATGCCTGACCGGGCGGACAGGACGGTGAGGGCCACGGCGCCGCCATCCCGGCCGATCCGTCGCTCTTGCTGCAGGCGGCGGACGGCGTGACCGGGGTGTCCGGTCTGCCGCTCATGCCTCGATTCTGGGGAGGCAAGGCAAGCTCGCGGGAGACCGTGATCCGTGGGTTTGCGGGTTGCGGCGCCGTGGCGTGCGTTAGGCCGGTCGGCCGGCGGTGGCGGCGTAGTGCGCGGCGATCTCGTCGCTGGTGGTGTTCCACACGCCGGGGTGGTTGACGACGTACTCCAGCGCCTGGTCGAGGTACTTCAGGCGGAACGCCTGCCCGGTGACGAAGGGATGCAGGGCCAGGGCCATGACCCGCCCGCTGTGCTCGGAGTCGGCGTACAGCTGGTCGAGCTGATCCTTGACGATCTGCACGAAGTCGGGGCCGCTGATGGAGTGGGCGGTGAACAGACCCAGGTCGTTGAGCTCGAGGCTGTACGGGACGCTCATCATGCCGGGCACGTTCAGGTGGTACGGCTGGTCGTCGCTGGTCCAGTCCAGCACGTAGTCCAAGCCGAGTTCGGCCAGCAGCGCCGGGGTCTGGAACGTCTCGCTCAGGGCCGGTCCCAGCCAACCGCGGGGGCGGCGTCCGGTCGCCTTCTCGATGGTATCGACGACGTCGGTCAGGTACGCCCGTTCCTGTGCCTCCACCTCAGGCTGCACGGTGGAGTTGTTCTTGCCGTGCGCGAGCCAGGCCCAGTCCCGGGCCTTGCCGGCCTCGATGATCTGCGGGTACTGCTCGGCGACGTCCGAATTGAGCAGCACGCTCGGGCGCACGCCGTGGCGGTCGAACGCCTCGATCATCCGCCAGATCGCCACCCGCGGGCCGTAGTCACGCCAACCGTGGTTCAGGGGGTCGGGCACGAGCGTGGCGGTCGCCTGGTTGATGCTGGTGGACGGCTTTCCCAGCACGAAGTGCTCGACGTTGAGCCCTACGTAGAACGCCACTCGGGCCCCTCCGGGCCAGGTGATGGGCGCGCGTTCGGTGATCGGACTGTAGTCGTACAGCTCATTGCGCATGAGATCTCCTGCCAGAGGGGTCGTTCCGCCCACCTTGAGCGGAGATACGATACGGTCCGTATCGCGATACGGACCGTATCGTATCTCCAGACTATAGAGGGGAGCACCGAGGCGGTGTCAACACGGACCGGATCGTCTCCCCAATGCGGTAGCTTGAGAAGCCACTGAGGATGAGGTGATATGAGCCCGTCGCACGCGCCCGATCCCGCCCGGCGCAATCCTGAGACGACCGCCGCGATCCTCGAGGCCGCTCTGACCATGGCCAGCGAGAGCGGCCTGGCGAAGGTCAGCATCGAGGGCATCGCGGCGCGCGCGGGCGTCGGCAAACGGACGATCTACCGCTGGTGGCCCTCCAAGGGTTCAGTCGTCTTGGATGCCTGGGCACAGCGGCTCGAGGACCTGTCTTACGAGGACCTGCAATCAGCGCAGAGCGACGACTTCGAGGGCGACCTGAAGCAGATACTCAAGGACTCATGGCTCGGCGCGATCGGCGACTCGCGCCCCGTGCTCGCCTGGCTCATCGGCGAGGCGCAGCACGACACGGACCTCGCCATCGAACTGAGAGACCGCCTCATCGGTCCCGCCAGAGACCGGATGGCCGCGCGGATCCGCCACGCGCAAGAAAAGGGACAGGTCGCCCCCGACATCGATCCGTACCGTGCCATCGATCTCATCTATGCCCAGTTGTACTACCGCCTGCTGGTCGCGTCCGGACCGCACGACGAGGCGTTCACGGATAGCGTCGCCGACCTCGCCCTCCGCGGGTTGCGGCCGCGATAAAAAGGATCTTGGGCACGGTGTCTATCGACGATCGCCGACACACACCGTGAACTCCATAGAAGAGGGTCGGCTCCGGCATACGGCCGAAAGGCACCGCGAGGGGTGACGGGCGGGAGTCGGCGGAGGCGTTCACGCCGACCGAAGCTGAAATGCGGCGGGCGCGTGGTGGTATCCGGGGTGGGCATCATCCGGTGGCGTTGGTGGTGTGGCTGGAGTCCTTCCAGCCGCTCGGTCACTTCTCGGAGATCGAAGACGTCCTAGCGGTCCTGGCCGGCCACGTTCCCGGCGTACTGGGTCTGGCCGATGGAGTGAAGTTGTGGCCTGCGGCTCCGATGTCGGCCGGCCGTTTGTTCACTCTTCGAGCCTAGGAGTGAGGGCGGTGAGGGCGGTGGCGATCTGGTCGAGGCGGGTGGTGTTGAGGGAGTAGAGGACGTAGTAGCCCTCGCGTCGGGTGGTGGTGAGTCCTGCCTGTGTGAGCTGGTGGAGGTGGCGGGAGATCACTGACGGGGACAGGCTGAGGAGGGTGGCGAGTTCCTGGGTGCTGCGGCCTTGGGTGGCGAGGTGGGCGAGGATCTGCAGGCGTGGTGCTGCGGCCAGGGCCCGCAAGGTGGTGAGGGTGTCTTCCTGACTGATGGGGCGGGCGGCCGAGGCAGGGGCGAGGGGCAGGGCGGGGTAGGTGATCCGCTGGGGCCATGGCTGGTCGCAGGTGACACGGACGTGGGGCCAGACATAGTGGCTGGCGGTGAATGTCACGGGGCGGCCGCGGGTGACCTCAATGTCGTGGTCGTGCGGTCGATCGAGCCGGAGCGTTCGCCGGGCGGGGTCGATGCGGATCTGCGGGACCAGGGAGCGAAGCATCGGAAACAGGCCTTGGTGGGCTATCCGGCTTCCTGTCCGCGCGATCGACTCGTACAGGGAAGGCTCGACGCGTTCCCACTCGACGGCGAAAGCGGTGCTCCAGTAGTCCTCCAGTACGGCGAGCACATCTTCCAGGACGGGGCGAGGGTCGGTGAGGATGTCGCTCAGCCGTGCCGCCCGGCCGGGTTCGGCCTGTTGGAGTTCGGCGAGGACCGCGTCGCGAACGGCGGGGTCTTCGATGAGGTGGTGTCCGGTGTAGCGGGTGGTGTCAATGAGGGTCTGGGCGAGTTCAGTGGCCAGCAGGGTAGGCGGCAGCGCCCGTATGGCGGCGAGCTGGTCCCCGAAATCGGCGTCGTGATCGCCCGCCCGGCTTTCGAAGAACGCGGGAATGTAATCGGCCACCGCGAAGCCGTGTTCGCGTATCCGCCGACGCAGGGCGGCGGGCAGCCGGCGGCAGCGCCGCACCCACGGTATGTGCAGGGCGTGGTGGCCTGGGTCGGTCAGCACGTGCCAGGAGTGGACGGCTTCGAGCAGCGGTGAGACGGAGAAGGCGATGTCCTCCTCGGCCGTCTCGGTGAACCCCATGGTGATCACGATTGCAGGATTCCACAATCAGTTGATCGGTTCTAGCCGCGTCGGTCAGGCTCGGGAGCGGCCTGCGGCCTTCTCGCCGCAGGTCACTCTCCTTCCCCCGACCCGAAAGCCGCAGGTCGCCCTATGAATACGCCCGTTGCTTCTTGGCAAGCCGTGCTGGACGCGGACGGCTGCGCATACACCGTCCACGAGCACGCCGCCGCGCACAGCGTCGCTGAGCGCCGGACGTTGCCCTTTCCCTTGTCGCAGGCCGTCAAGACGCTTGCCTTCACCACCCGGAACATCCCGCTCGTCCTCGCGGCCCTGCGCGCGGAAGACCAGGTGGACTTCGCCCGCCTCGCGCGTGCCCTCGCTGTCGGCCGCTCCCAGCTGCGCATGGCGGACGCCGGCCTGCTCGCCGTGGAGGGCCTGATTCCGGGTGGCATACCTCCGGTCAGTCACCGCCCTGCTGTGCCGTGCCTCATCGACACTGCCGTCGCGGAACCGCCCCGCCCTGTCTACTGCGGCGCCGGCTCTGCTGACCGCACTCTCCAAATCGAGTCCGCTGTGCTGGCCCGCCTCCCCCGTGCCCGCGTGACGTCCTTCTCCCGGTAGTCCGCCTCGGGCGGCGCCGGTGCCGGCCCGCTCCACGTACAGCAAGCACGTGCCGCGCAGCCGTCCCATCAGCGGCGTGGCAGTGATGAGGAAGAACTGGCTCATGGTGACCCGCGAAAGCCTCCTCGAGTTCGCCGCAATGTCCCTCGTGGTGATCGCGATCCCCGGTCCGAGCGTCCTGTTCGTCGTCGGCCGCGCGCTCGCCCACGGTCGCCGTACCGCGCTCGCCACCGTCGTGGGCAACCTCCTGGGCTGCTATGCCCTCGTCCTGGTCGTCGCCCTCGGCCTGGGCTCCCTCGTCCAAGGCTCAGCCTCCGCGTTCACGGCGGTGAAAATGGCCGGCGCCGTCTACCTCGCCTACCTCGGCGTCCAGGCGTTCCGCCACCGCGACCAAATGCGCACCGCCCTGGCAGACGATAAGGGCGAACGGCGTGGCGCCCTGTCCACCGTCTTCGACGGCCTGCTCGTCGGCGCCACCAACCCCAAAGGCCTGGTCTTCTTCGCCGCGTTCCTGCCGCAGTTCGTCAACCACGGTGCCGGACACATCCCACTGCAAATGATGGTCCTCGGCCTGATCCCAGCCGGAATCGGCCTGATCTGCGACACCGCCTGGGCCTTGAGCGCATCGGCCGCCCGGACCTGGCTCGCCGTCTCCGACCGCCGCACATCGATGATCGGCGCCGCGGGCGGCATCGCACTGATCGGCCTCGGCCTCACCATCGCCACCACTCCCCACTGACCTCCTCCAGAGCGGTCGGGAGCAGGTTCCCGGCCGCCTTGACCAGCTATGTGGTCGCTAGGACCCATCGCACCCCGCCACAGCGGCGACAGCCACTCTTCGTCGGCATCACGTCGAAGCCGAACTCGCCAGCTCAACGGCGCCGGCTGCGGCCGTTCCGTCGATCCGATGATCGGCGGTCGAATCAGTGACAGTTCTGGTCGGGGCGGGTCGTCCGGAGGTCGTCGAGGGGGCCGTTGACGACGTGCTGCAGACCGGCGAGCAGGGTGCGCCGGTCACTGCCCGGGAGGTCGGCGAGCAGGGCATCCTCGATCTCGCGGAGCTCGGCGGCGACCGCGGACCTCACGTCGAGGCCGGCGGCCGTCGCTTCGACGACCCGGACGCGGCGGTCGGCGGGATCGGGGGTCCGGGTGATGAACCCGGCGGATTGGAGTTCGTCGAGGACGAGGACCATCTTGCTCTTGTCGATGCCCACGGTGCGAGCGAGCGTGAGTTGGCTGCGGTGGGGTGTGTCGGCGACGGCGGTGAGCACCTCGTAACCCCACAGGCTCAGCCCGTGCCGACGGACCACGTCGTTCTCGACCGCCCCGAGTCCTTGGTACAGGCGCAGGACGAGCCAGTGCAGATCCGTGCGCCGACGGGCCGACGCCGATTCGTCATCCGGATCACTGAAGCCCATGCACGGATAATACACGCCTGAGATCGTCTTGATTTAAGATGATCTGGATCGTCTACTGTTGCGCCGATGCTCCGTGGACGTGATGACGAGGTGAGCCATGAACGAGACCGCGACCACCTACGCGGGTTCCTGCTGCTGGGAGGGCGCCTGGCGGACGTGCTCGGACGGCGGCGCACGCTGCTGTTCGCACTCGCCCTGCTCACCGCGGTCAGCCTGGCCGGCGGGTTCGCCCCGGACCGGACGAGCCTGGTGACCGCACGCGCCGTGCAGGGGCTGGGCGGCGCGGTGCTGTCCCCGGTGACGCTGACGCTGCTGACGACGACGTTCCCCGAAGGTCCGCGCCGCACCCGGGCGATGGGTGTGTGGACCGGTGTGGCGGGCACCGGCGCGGCGGCCGGATCGGTCCTCGGCGGTGTGCTCACCGGCCTGCTCGGCTGGCGGCGGATCCTGTTCGTCAACGGGCCGATCGGTGCCGGCGCTCTGGTCGCGGCCCTGGCGATACTCGGCAAGGACGCGTCGCGGAAGTCGGAACGGCGACCGCGTCCCGACGTGACCGGCGCGATCCTGGTCACCGCTGGGCTGGTGACGATCGTCTACGGCCTGCTCGTGGGTGGGGCACTGCTGTCCGCCGCCGGACTGGCCTGGCTGTCCCGCCTGACCGGAGACGGTACGTTCTGGCGCACCTTGTTCGTCCCCGGCATGCTCGTCACGCTCGGCGTCGGGCCGGCCATGACGCCGCTCGCACTCGCCGCGACGTCGGGCGTTCCCCGCGAGGACGCAGGACTCGATTCGGGGGTGCTCAACAGCACTCGGCAGATAGGTGCCTGTATCGGGCTCGCCGTCTTGTCCACCGTCGCCGCGACCTGCGCCGTGACTCCTCACGTCGCTGCTCCATCCCGGGCGTTCACGTCGGGATACACATTGGCCTTCGGCGTGGCCGCCGCGTTCGCCCTGGTCGCGGCCGTCACGTCCCTGGCCGTACCTGCCCTCTCTCACTCCGGCGAGCCGAGCGGCCGCCGTCACCACCAAGGAGAATGACCGTGACAAGTGATCCGAACCTGCTGGGACGCCACGTCGTCGTCATCGGCGGAAGTTCCGGCATCGGCAAAGCCACCGCTCGCAGCGCTCTCGACGCCGGCGCCCGCGTCACCATCGCGGCCCGCGACATGACGCGCCTGAAGGAGGCCGCGACCGACCTCGGCGACGGCGTCGAGGTCGCCACCGTCGACGTCACTCAGGACGATCAGGTGGCGGATGTCTTCGCCGCCTTCGGTGCGGTCGACCACGTGCTGCTCAGCGCCGGCATGCCGATGTTCGGTCCCTTCGAAAAGCTCGACCTCGCCCAGGTACGGCGCTACTGGGACACCCGACTCGGCTCGTTGCTCAGCGTGGCCCGGCACGGTGCGGCCAGTATGGAGGCCGGCGGATCATTTGTCTTCGTCACCAGCACCCAGAACCGCCGGCCGGCCGCGATGGGCGCCCTTCCCGCGGCGGTCGTGGGGCACGGGGTCGAAGTGATCACCAACAATCTGGCGCTCGAACTCGGACAACGGGGCATTCGCGCCAACAGTGTCGCCTGCGGATTCGTCGACACGCCGCTCACCCGAGGAGCGCTCGGCGACCGGTTCGCCGCGCGTACGGCCGAACTCGCCCGATCGCTGCCCATCCGCCGCGTCGTCGGCCCCGACGACGTCGCCGCGCTCGTCGTGCACCTGTTCCGCAACGGCGCCATCACCGGAGCGGTGACCGCGATCGACGGCGGCCAGAGCCTCCAGTAACCGCACGCCGCGCCAAGCCAGGCGCCGGATGGTCACCGTGAGGCGTAGAGAAAGACGCAACGTCTCCCGGTGACCTCCGGGCGAACGCCTCAGAAATGGTCGGCGTCCCCTCACAAAAACCCCAGGCCCGATCTGGAACTCCCGGGTTCGGCGGAAATACCGTTAGCGCGCCGGGCTGGGCATTTCCAGCTGCGGCCGTCGCAGCTCGCGGGCGCATCGGAACCGCCGATCTCAGGGAGGCATGACCGGCGCGCTCGCGGCGACGGTCGCGGTCGAACTGCTCGGCGAGCCCAAGCCCGTCGCGCCAAGGAATGCCAGGCCGACCAGTGCGCTTATCTTCACCTGACCCTATCGCAACGCAACGCCCGCCGCTGGTGCGATATACGCGGCTATGGCAATCGGAGCCGATGGCGGCGACTCAGCGAACCAGAACCCCACGGATCAATGCCTCGCACTGGCCTGATCACGTCGCAACTACTAGATCTGGCTGCTGCCACTCCCCCAGAACGAGACCTCCGGCCAGTCAGCCGTCACCACTGTCGTCGGCAGCGCGGCCTCTAGGCTTGCGAGGCGACTCCGATCCCCAAAGCAACCAGGACGGCGCCGACGATGCGGTCCAGCCATTGCCGCAACCGGGTTCCGGCCAGCAGCGCGGCGGCGTGAGCCGCCAGCAGCGCGACAGCTGCGAGCACGACGGCGGACATCACCAACTCGATCAGGGTCAGCAGCACCGAGGTGGTAAGCACGTCCGCCCCGGAGGGAACGAACTGCGGCAGGATGGCGACGTAGAAGATGCCCATCTTCGGGTTCAACAGGTTGGCCAGCACGCCCGTACGAAACGCAGCGGCCCGGCTCCTGTTACGAAGCGGTTCTCTGGCCACGGCCTTGTGCTCCGCATCTGCGGTGCTATTGCGGTGGCGCGCTGCCCAGATCGTCGAAATGCCGAGGAAGAGAAGATAGGCGGCGCCAACGTACCGGATGAAGTTATAGACCAATGCGGATTGCTCAATGACAGCCGCGAGCCCGACCGCCGCGGCCACACCCCAGACCAGGGAGCCTGACGCGGCTCCGATCGCCACCGCGATCCCATGACGGCTCCCTCCCCTCGAAGAGTGCTTGAGCACCAGGAAGATGTCCGGTCCCGGCGTGAGAGCGAACAGCAGCGCCACCACAGCAAAAGCCGACAGCGCATCAGCCACGAACTACCCCCAAAGAACGATCACCTGGTCGCAGACATTACCCGGGTGCGGGGCCGCCTGACGGGCCCGCGAGGAGGTGAGCACAGAACTTGCCGGTCCCGGTCCGCGGCTGGTCCACGAGGTCACCATCGACGTCGCCTCCAAGACGATCCGGCCTCGCGACCTCGTCCGAAGTCCCCGAGCAGGGCTTAGCACCCGTTACAACACCAAAGTCCTGCGACGCTCCCTGAGCAGCTACCGGCAGGCCGACTCCTTCGGCCGCGGCCTCGCACCCTCGAGGTCCTGAAGGACATCGCCAGACCCCGGCGCCACCGAGCGAGCACAATGCGGCAGCGTCTAAGGCGCCGTCGAAACGACTCCGAATGCCGCATCGACGAGACTCTTGCGGATGAGCAGGCGGTGGCGCGGTCGCAGCTTGACCGGTCTCCGCCGGCGGCGCAGTGGCTGAACGGCGGAGCGTGGTGGGTGCAGAATCGATGGCCAGGTGTTCCGACACCTTCACTGCGCCAGGACGTGAGCAGGATGACGGTGCTGGTGGTCAGCGGAGTGATGCGCCCGTTTGCGTCATTTGCCCAGACAATCGATGTGGGCCCGTGCCGAGGCGCACGTCTCCGAGGTGAGTCGGTGAGTTCGGGGACGCGCAGATCGGTTTCGTTGCCCACCGGCAGCATCGAGTGATCGCGTCGTCCGTTCCAGGTGGCCTGGTCGGGGGGACCAGCAACGCATCGAGCGCCAGGCCCCCTCGGGTGATACACCTGGCTGAGGACCCGGACGTGCGGTTCCGCGGCCGCGCAATCGCGCCGCTGTGGCGTCGGGTGTGTCCAATTAGCTGGACACACCCCGACCTTCGTTGTACTCCCGTCTCAGATCATGGATCGCGCTTCGGGTCCGGCGGAGGCGCGTGCGAAGATCTTGCTTGGCTTTGGGGGCTGTGTGGAGTCGAGCGTTGAGGATCTCCCGCCGCGGGTCGCGCGTGCGATGTTGTGGACCGCGCTGGCGCTGCTTTTCTGCATCCGGGCGTTCGATGCGGCCAGAGGCGGCATGGGTGCGGAAGCGCTGTTCTTGGCAGCGGCTCCCTACCCGCCGTTGGTGGCGCTGCTGGCCGGTCGGTTCCGGCTGGGTGTCCGCCTCGGGCTGCTGGTGGCCTTGGTGGCGCTGGCGCTGATGCCGTTCGCCGTGGTCGGCATGGAGTGGGGGTGGCTGCCGTGGACGGTCGGGGCCGGCGTACTTGTCGCCCTTCCGGCGCGGGCGTCGTGGCCGCTGCTCGGTGCCGTTGTAGCCGCGACAGCCGCCACCGGCCTGCTGGCCGGGGAACCGATCAATGTGTGGGCCTGGCGGCCACTGGCCCTGGCGACGGACGCGCTGATCGTGTTCAGCCTCCACACCGTCAGCGGGCTGGTGGCCGACCTGCACGCCACGCGGGACGAGCTGGCCAGGATCGAGACGTCCAGGGAACGGCTGCGACTCGACGCGGAGTTGCGCCGGACCGTCGGGACCGGGCTGCGGTCGATCACCGAGGGGCTCGCGGCGGCGGCCGAGGCGTCGCCTGAGGACGCCCGCGTCCGGATCCAGGAGGCGGCCGAGACGGCCAGGCGAACGCTGGCCGAGGTCCGTTCGATGGCCGGCGCCTACCGCGCCACGGGTAGTCAGGACATGCGGCCGCCGGTCGGGTCGCCAAGGTTCGTCCGCGTCGTGCTCGCCGCAGTGGTGCTCATCCAGGCGGTGAGGCCGGTAACGAACGTCTTCACCGTCGCCGGAGACCCGCGTTGGCTGTACCTGCTCGTCCCGCTGCTCGCGGTGGCCGTGGCGTTGCTGCTGTCGCGGCCGTCGCGGGGGCGGCTCATCGCGCTGGGCCTGCTGCTGGTCCCGCTGGCCTGGCCGGGGAGCTACGCGGCGGGCACGCTGCTGGTGGTCAGCTGCATGTGGGGGCTGTTCGCTGGTGCCGCGCTGGCCTGGGTCCGCCCACCGGGATCGTGGGCGATCGCCGCGGCCGTCCTGGCCTTGCAGGTCGTGGTGTGCATCACCCCGCCGCCCGTGGCCTCCCCGGCGGACATGGTGACGAGCGTGCTTTCGCCCATCATCCTGGCGTGGCTGTTCTACGGCCTGTCCCGGCTCGGCGACCTGGTCGTCCTCCTCGGACGGGCGAGGCAGGAGTTGGCGGTCGCCGCCGTCGCCGCCGAACGCCTCCGGATCGGCCGCGACCTGCACGACGTCCTGGGGTTCAGCCTGTCAGCGGTCGCGCTGCGCGGAGAGCTGGCCCTACGGCTCCTGGACCGTGATCCGGCACGGGCCGCAGCCGAGCTGGCGACGCTGGTCCGGGTCCTGGAACGGGCGCACGCCGAGCTCGGCTCGATCACCGGCGGCCGGGTCCGGCTCGAGCTGCGCCATGAGATCGATGCGGCGGTCGAGGCGCTGCAAGCCGCAGGCATCACCGTTCGCGCCGAGGTGGAGATAGGGACGCTGCCAGACGAGACCGGCACCGCCTTGGCCGCCGTGCTCCGCGAAGGCGTCACCAACGTCTTGCGGCACAGCCGGGCGCGCACCTGTTCCATCACGGTCACCGGCTCGGACGGCGCCGCATGCCTGCGGATCGTCAACGACGGCGCAGGTGAGCCCCGCACTTCGGTCGCTGGGGGCGTGGGGCTGGAAAGCCTGGCCGCCCGCACCGGCGGACGGCTGTCGGCGGGGCCGCGCTCGGAAGGCGGTTTCGAGGTGGTGGCCGAGTTCCGGTCAGATCCAGCCGGACTCGGTGGCGATGCGGACGGCGTCGATCCGGTTGCGGGCGCCGAGCTTGCCGACCGCTGAGGTCAGGTAGTTCCGCACCGTCCCGTAGGACAGGAACAGCCGCTCGGCGATCTCCATCGGTTGCGCGCCGGTGGCCGACAGGCGCAGCACCCGGGTCTCCCGCTGGGTGAGGGGGCTCTGCGGAGCCGGCAGCGCCGTCGATGCAAGCGCCGGATGGATCAACGTGCCGCCCGCGGCGACCGTGCGGACCGCCGCCGCCAGCTCCTCCGGCCGGACGTCCTTGCGCACGAACCCCGCGACGCCCGCCTCCAGCGCCCGCCGCAGATGCCCGGGACGGCTCAGCGCGGTGAGGATCAGGACCCGACAGCCGGGCACCCGCTCGGAAAGCAGCGCGGCCGCCACCAGACCGTCCATCTCGGGCAGGTCGATGTCGACGATCGACATGTCGGGCCCGTACCGCTCCGCCTCCGGCACGACGCGCGTCCCGGAGTCCACCTGAGCCACGACCTCCATGTCCCCCTCCAGACCGAGGAGCTCGGCCAGTGCCTCCCGGAGAAGATGCATGTCCTCTGCGATCAGTAGTGACGGGACACTCACGGAGCCTCAGCCTCCTCCTTCATGCTCGCCCCTTGAGGCACAGGCACAGGCACAGAGCATGGGCGGACCCATGTGAGAAATGCACGGGTTCACGGTGACAGCGGCACTGTCACAGCAGCCGGATGCGCTGGCAGCATCGTCGTGCACGACAACAACGACCCGAAGGATGAGGAACGAGCGGGTCGCGGACCGGCTTTCCGCGCAGATCGCTCCTGTTTCGTTCATCCTCTCTTGGAGTTTGTGATCATGCCTTTGAATCGAGAAGTTCCGGGCTCCAGGTGGACCAGAAACCCACTACCCGCGTCACTGAGTGATCAGCGTGTGCTGGTCATGGGGGGCGGTTCAGGGATCGGGGCCGCCAGCGCTGCCTTGTTCGTTCAGCAGGGCGCCGAGGTAGTGATCACCGGTCGCGACCAGGATCGTCTGGCCGAGACAGCCGCGGCCATCGGTGAAAAGATCACTGCGCGGCGCCTGGACGGCGGTTCGGAGGAGGCCTTGGCGGCATTCTTCGCCGAAGACACCACTTACGACCAAATGGTGCTAGCGCTCAGCAGCGGTTCAGGTGCCGGCCCGTTCCCCGGCTTGGACCTGCAGGCCCTGCGCGACGGTTTCGAAGGCAAGTTCTGGGTCCACCTCAAGATCCTTCAGGCGGCACTCGGGTCGTTGGCCCCGACCGGCTCGGTCACCTTCATCACCGCGTCCTCCGCGCGGGCGGCGTTGCCGGGTACGGCTGGCCTGGCGGCGATCAACGGGGCGTTGGAGGCGATGGTGCGGCCACTGGCGACTGAGCTGGCACCACTGCGGATCAACGCGGTCTCCCCCGGCATCATCGCCACACCATGGTGGGACAAGATGCCCGCCCGGCAGCGCGAGGAGATGTTCGCCGAGCACGCCGCGGCCCTGCCGGTCGGCAGGGTCGGGCAAGCCGAGGACGTGGCCCAGGCCGTGCTACTGGCCGCGACAAACGGGTTCATGACCGGCCAGGTGATCGAGGTCAACGGAGGCTTGAGCCTCGCTACCGGCCGCGGATGAGAAACGTCCAGGCCGGCGCCCCCGAGCGACCCGCCCTGGCCGTCCTCACAGCACTCCCTTCGACGCGCTGCGCGAGATGCTCACCGAGGACTTCGTCCTCGACCACGTCTGGGGCTACCGGGAGGGCCGGGAGGCGGCGATCGCGCTCCTGCGGGAGAAGCTCCCGATCAACGACGGGCTGCGCCACGCCAGCCTCAACCCGACCGTCCACGCCGAGGAGGACGGCACCGCGACCGCGCTGTCCTACCTGCTCGGCGTGCTCGTGGGCGAGGACGGCGACGGGCCGCAGCGGCCCATCATCGCGGGCGAGGGCCTGCGCGTCGACCGGTTCCGCAAGGAGGACGGCCTCTGGCGGATGACCGCGTGCACCGTGGACCAGATGTGGGTGCACAGCTCGTTCCCCATCCCCGACGCCGAGCGAGCGCACTACCGCCTGGACGCCGCCTCCCGCCCCCGGCCCTGATCAGACCGCAGCTCCATCATGCCTTGGTCATCCCGATCGTTGATCTCGACGCTGATGCGCTCGTCATGGTTGATCGCCTGGTGCGCGGGGCCGAGAGGCGGCTGACTCGATCGTGTCGTCGAGTCCCGACACGTCCGGCTCGCCATGGCAGAGGCGTCGTCCAGGCGAAAGCGCACCTCCACAAACGTGCGTGGTACTCGACGCACTCTCTTCCAGATGAGGGGAACGCAGACGAAGGTCCTTGGGGTCACTGAGCTAACAGCCGTCTCGTTCCGGCCGCATCGGCGAACTCGGCGTCTCGTCGAACACTGCGGCGTACCCGGCCGCGATCAGCAGCAGGTTGGGGTCGCGCAGCGGGATGTGGAACACCGGCGCGTACCCAGCCGCGAGCAGCATGAGGTTCCGGTCGCGCAGCGGCACGTCCAGGTACTCGGCAAGCCGCAGCACCGTGTCGCGGCTCGGCACCGACCGGCCCGTCTCCACGAAGCTCAAGTGCCGGGCCGACATGTCCACCTCACACGCCAGTTTCAACTGGCTCAGCTTCCGTAGCTGCCGCCATGCGCGCAACTGCTCCCCGATGGGTCGCATGTCGCTCAGTGCCGTGGTCATTGTCGTCACGTGCGTGACGCCTTCCGGTCCCGCGTCATGTGGAAGACGCCGCCGTGACCTTGGGGAGCAGTGGCTGGGCTGGGGGAACAGCCGGGCCGGACACAACGTCCACCGGCGCGGTGATCGTCAGCGGCTCGTGATCGGGCCAGAGCGCGTGACCGATGCGCCGCCGGTAGGCGGCACGGAACAGCTGGGAGAGTTTTCGGCGTGCAGCGGGCAGACGCCTGGGCCCCGCGCACCGATGAATGTGGATGATGAGCCGGTGATCTGGGGGTCTGCCTGATCCCGTTCGGCCGCGCCCGCCGACCGCTGGCATCGGCAGGAGCGCCGCTCACGCTTGACCTTCGCAGAGCAGCAGCAGCGGATGACCAGCCTTGTCCCCATGACCGGATCCGTGGATCGCTTGGTGCGCTCCACCGGCCAGGGAAGCCTTCAACGCTCCACCACCTCACAAAAGTCCGTGTACATCACCAGGCTGTCGAAGCCACAGTTCAGGGACCGTTCCCAGCTTGTCGTCGGCGGTACGCCGCAGATCGGTCCTTGCTTCCGCAAGCGGCGCTGGAGCACCAGCGGCGGCGTCCAGGGCGGCTGGTGTCGACGAACAGCAGGGCGCACTCAGGGCTTGCGCATTCGCGGATGCGATCGGCGGCGGTGCCGGTGAACAGGTCGATGGCGTCGCGGGCGACGGTGCTCAGCGCCGCCTGTTCGCCGCCGTCGGCCGGCAGCGTCAGCTGACCGGTTCCCTTGTGGAGCACAGGGATCAGTGCGGGGGCAGCGGCCGCGGCGGTGATGGTGGCCTCGTCTTGGACGGCGGCCAGTCGTCCGGCCATCACTGCATGGGCGACGCGGTAGATCGCCTCGCGCAGCGTGCGGGCTGCGTCCAGGCCCGTCGGCGTGACCGCGACCGGTTCGTCGAGCAGTCCGCACTCGCGATACCACCGCGTCAGGTCGGCCGGTTCTCGCAGGCGCTCGTAATTGCCGCGCCACCGTTCGCCGACCGTGGCGACAAAGGCCAGGCACAGACGGCCGGAACGGAAGTTGAACCGCAGTTCCTCAACAGGAGTGTCCCTGTGCCAGGTTGCGTCGGCTTCCACGTCACGAGTATAACTCGTGACGTGGACAAGGTTGGCAGGGGGCGCACGCTCCGATCGACTCTGCTCCCAGATATCGCGCACTCTCCATCGGTGTCCAGTGCCGTCGTCCCGACGGTCCTGGCTGCTCAGATCGCCGTATCGGTGGTGCAGCAGGGTCTGCCGAGCATCAGCGTTCAGCCGCAGGCTGATCTGAATGTCGGCTCGATGAGGCTTGGCCCGTTGCTGGGGACTGTGTTCGCGGCAACTGCGGCATCAGCCTTCGCGTGGGGAGTATGGGCGGACCAAGTCGGTGACCGCCGAATCCCGCTGCCGGGCCTGCCGGTGGCAGCCGCGGCGCCGGCGGGATCCGGATGGGCCGCCAGGGGCGGCAGCGCCGTCGCGGTCACGACCGGACTTGCAGTCGCCGGAGTGGGCGCCGCCGCGGGAACGTCGGCACTGGAAAAACCACTAGCCGACCGCCTGCCGCTCGACCGACTCGGGGCGGTGCTCGGATTGCGTCGGCCCGCCGTGCCCGCTGGCGGACTGCTGAAACGGTCTGGCCTTCACCCGCAACACCCGGCTGACTGTGGCCACCGGTCCGCAAGACCGTCTTGGCCGCATTCACGGGCTACAGAACACGGCGATCTTCGCTGCGGGCGGTCTGAAAAGCCCATCTTTGGGACGGAGACCGCCGCCCGGGCCGGATGGACGGCCGCACATACAACCACCACCGAGGCCGTGCAGCCAGGTTCCGGGAAAGGAGACTCGATGCGCATCGTCCACGCCGACCATCTCGTACTGACCGTCCGTGACATCTCGGCCACCATCAACTGGTACAGCACCGTGCTGGGGATGAGATCCGTGACCTTCGGCGAGGGTAGACAAGCTCTCACCTTCGGTGGACAGAAGCTCAACCTCCACCAGGCCGGACGTGAACTGGACCCCAGAGCCGCACACCCGACTCCCGGCTCAGCCGACCTGTGCCTGATCAGCGCCGTCACCCTCGCCTGCGTCCAGGAACATCTGCGCGCCCTGTCCGTGCCCATCGAACTGGGGCCGGTCGCGCGCACGGGAGCCACTGGCCCCATGACCAGCATCTATCTGCGGGATCCGGACGAGAACCTCGTCGAGATCAGCACATATGACTCCGGCCGCCCCCAAGCGCCCGACCCCTACGACCTCCTCCCGCCGGTCGCCCCCTTGACCATGCACAGCCCCGACATCGCCGACGGGCAACCCCTCGCCGAACCGCACCTCCACGACAGCCTCGGCGGCGCAAACAAAAGCCCGGAACTGAACTGGACCGGCGCACCAGAAGACGTGCAGGGTTACGCAGTCACCTGCTACGACCCGGATGCCCCCACCGGCAGCGGCTTCTGGCACTGGATTCTGCTCGGGCTGCCCACCACTTGCACCAGGTTGCCGGGCAACGCCGGCCGGGGTGACGGCGAGCACCTTCCAGCCGGTGCGCTGCATCTGCGCAACGACTTCGGCACTCACGCCTATGGAGGCGCCGCACCACCGAGCAGGGACCCCGCACACCGGTATGTGTTCGCGGTTCATGCCGTGGACATCGACGACCTCGGTTTGACCGCTGACGCCAGCGCCGGATACGCCGGTTCCCTCCTGACCGCGCACACCATCGCCCGTGGCGTCCTCAGGCCCACCTACTGACGCTACCGGCCCCGTACGGGAACCTGCGGCCGCGATCGAGTATGACCGACGGCTCGAAGATAGGGTCTCGACAAAATCGCATCAAAACACCCACATCTCCATAAACCACAGCAAGGAACGCGATGAACGACTCAGCACCCTCCACCGTGGCCGTGCTCGGCCCTGGTGGTGTAGGCGGCCTGCTCGCCGCACTGCTCGCCCGCGCCGGACACCGAGTGCTCTGTGTGGCCGGCGAGCCGACCGCGGCCACGCTGCTCCGCACTGGGATCAGCGTGCACAGCGCCCAGTTCGGTGACTTCACCGTGGCAGTCGAGGCCGTTACCGAGCTCACTGAACCAGTCGACCTGTGCCTGATCACCTGCAAGCAGACCGCACTAGAGGCCGCCTTGCGGCGCGTCCCGCCGGCAGCGGCCGACAACGGTCTGATCGTTCCGCTTCTCAACGGTGTCGAACATCCGGACCTGCTGTGCCAGCGGTACCGCCCGGAACTGGTGGCGCCAGCCGTCATCCGCGTCGAATCCACCCGGGTCGCTCCCGGTGTCATCGAACACGGCAGCCCGTTCACCGACATCGACCTGGCCGGCGATGCCGTACCTTCCCAGCGCCTCGACACCACGGCCGCGATGCTCAACGCAGCCGGCGTGCGCACCAAAGTGCAGCCCGACCAGACCGCCACGCTATGGCGCAAGATGAGCTTTCTCGCCCCGATGGCACTGCTGACAACACGACACGGACTCTCCATAGGCGAGCTGCGCTCGGCGCGGAGACAAGAACTGCTCGAATTGGTCGAAGAGACCACAGCGATCGGTCGCACCTTTGCGCCCGAGATCAACACCGATGCGGTGATGGGGGCATACGACGACTTCCCACCGGAGACCAAATCCTCCATGCAACGCGACGCCGAAGCCGCTCGCCCGCTGGAGCTGGACGCCATCGGCGGGGCACTGCTTCGCGCCGCGGACCGACAGGCCGTGCAGGCACCGATCGCCCGTAGACTGGTCACAGAGCTAACAGCGCTCGCCCGTTCGACAGCGCTCTGATCAACTGCCAGAAAAACGAAGCTTTCGGCGGCGGTATCGGGATCCCGGGCCTGCTGGCCGGTAGGCCGAGGCCCAGCCCGGGCACCGCTCCCCCAGGTCGGCGTCCAAGGCGGTGAGCGCGCCGTGCACAGCGATGGTGACGGATGCGATCAGCGAAGCCGTTCTCCCCCTTTGGCAGGCGCGGCGCGCGACGCCGATCATGGTAGGAGCAGCACTTAACACCACTTAAGCGCTCCTTTGATCGAATCCCGCAATCGTTTCAGGAAAAGTTTACAGGTGAAGTGACCTGACGAACCGGAAGCCTATGCATAACAATCGAGCCAATCTGCGCGTGAGTTGTTTTTGGAACTGCGGACCGCCGCTCGCGGCGGAAAACGCCTAGGACATGATCTGCGCACCACTCTGGCGGTTCTTACTTCTTCTGTAATTGCTTTACAGGAGGAGAGCGGCGGCGTCTTCGGCGGACTGTAGCGCCAGGTCGGGTAGGACGCTTGTGTAGGTGTCGGAGGCGATCGTGATGGAGGGCAGTCCCAAAGTCTCCTGGACGACTTCGAGGTCGTGTCCGGCGAGTACGTATTCGGGCCGGAGCGGATCTCCGGTGTCGTCGGTGAAGACGAAGCCACTTTCGTTCCAAGTACTGCCCGCAGCGAGCCGTTCGTGGTTCTGGTGGGCGCGGTGGGCGGTGAGCTCCTTGATGGTGTGTTTGTCGAGGGTGACTTGCCGCTCGCCGGCCTCAGACTTCGGACGTCCCTGTTGAGTTGTGCCGTCGATCTGGGTGATCTGCCACCGCACTCGAATGACCCCCGCGTCGAGGTCGACGTCCGCTCACCGCAGCCCGCAGGCTTCGCCGCGGCGAAGGCCGCGGAAGGCGATGAGGTGGTACAGCGCGTACAGCCGGTGCCCTCGGGCGCGGTCGAGGAGCACCCGGGTCTGCTCAGCTGTCCACGCCATCACCGGAGATGGCCGCGGTGTGCCGAAATAGGAGTCCATGGGCTTGATCCGGTTGCTGTGGCCGCGTCCGCCGAGCTGGGCGCGGCGGATCCCGGCCTTGACGGTGATGTAGGCGTCGCGCGCCTGTTCCCATTGCTGGATCCGTTCGGGCGTCCAGATCAGTGCTTTGGGGCGTTTGCCGGGTGGGAGTTCGCTGAGGGAGGCGACGTTGAGGTCGATGCGTCGTTCCCGGATCGCCTTGTTCAGTGCGGCGCGCAAAGTGGCACGGATGCGGTGCTTGGTCGCCGCGCCCACGACCCGGCAGCCCTTCACGCGGACGCGCACTTCCGGGTCGCCGGTGGTGGGGGCGTGGGTGATGAGTTCGTTGCGTTCGTCGATGGCCTCGAACGCCGCCTTCACGTCGGCGGCGCGCAGCCGGTCGAGGCGGATGTGACCGATGACGGGGATCAGGTGCCCGTGGATGTGGGTGTGGTAGCTGCGGATGGTGCTGGCGCGCAGCCCCTTACGCCCGGCCAGCCACAGGGTGAGCCACTGCCCGGTGGTGATGGTGGTGTCCAGGACTTGGCCGGTGCGGATCTTGCGCCGCACTTCGTCCGGCTCGGGCAGGCGCTTGTGCTGCTTGAGGGTGGTGGTGATGAGGTCGATGACGCGGTGGCGGTGGTCGGGGTCATCTTGGCGGAGGTATCCCCGGCGGTGGGGACCACGTAACTGCGGCCGACCCGCAGCACCGGACAGGGAAACCGCCCGATCCGAGCCAGCTCGTAGCTCTTGGTGCGCCCCACTCCGAGCGCCTGACCCGCTGTTACCAGGTCGACCACCGCGGGCCGCGCACGGATCTCCGCCGGCGTCAGCCCCTGCATCACCACCCAACCCACAGCGCGGTCAGCCTCTCGATGGCCTACCGACCGTCACGGGAACACACGTGGGCGGGCGCCGACGACGCGGGCGTCCTCCAACAGATCAGGACCGCTCCGCCGACCGGACGGACCGGCCGCTGAACGCGACCGTGTCCGTCCTGCTGGTTCGGAGCACCGGTATGCACGCTCGACTGCACCCCGCTGGTCAAGCCCCCGGCCGACAGCTCCACAGGCGCGCCCGGCAGCGGCCGAGCTCGCCAGCGACCATCCCGGACGCGATTACCGGTCCAGGGCTGGACTTGTTCTCAATCAACGCCCCAGGAGCGCTGGGCGCCTCATCAACAGCCATCGAAGCGCCCGGTCCGGTCGGAGGAGGCTCCGCCGACCTCTGGTCGTGGTTGCCACTCTGAAAGAGGAAGCTGGACGTGACCGGACCGGTCAGGGCTTGTGGTCACTCGCCACCAGGCCGTCGAACCAACGCTGACCGCCCGCGTGAGCGACTGATGGCCATGCGCTATTTGATCCACGCTGCAGGGGCCGACCGTGCCGCCAGGAATCCCGAGCGCAGTGACGACGGCGCACGGCCAACTTCAGTCGGGGCCGCGCGCCCTCGATCGGCTGGGGCTCAGCATGCGACGCTCTCCCAGACTCGTCGTGCGGCGGTGACCAGGTTGCGCGGGAAGATCCCGGTATCGGGATAGGTCCGGGTCTTCAACCCGCAGTCCGGGTTGGTCCAGAGCGGGAGTCGGGCTCTCACATCGACCGGCCCTTTCGACTTGCCCGGAGGCGGGAAGGAGACCGGGTATGCCCATCCGGTCAGTGCTCTTCGACGTGAACGAGACCCTGAGCGACATGTCCGCGCTGCGGAGGCGGTTCGAAGACGTCCGCGCTCCAGGCGACCTGGCCACAGCCTGGTTCGCCGGGGTCCTGCGGGACGGGTTCGCGCTCACCGCCGCCGGCGCCTACGCCGGCTTCCGCGACGTGGCCGATGCCGGGCTGCATGGTCTGCTGACGGCTCTGCCCGGATGGGACGGAGACGTATCGCGCGCCGCGGCCCACGTCCTGGACGGTTTCGCAGAACTCGACGTGCACCACGACGTCTCGGACGGCGTACGGGCGTTGCACGCTGCGGGACTGCGGCTGGCCACCTTGACCAACGGATCGGCCGCCAACACCGAGTCGCTGCTGTCGCGGGCCGGTCTGCTGGGGTACTTTGCGGCGCTGCTGGACGTGAGTGCTCCACGAGCGTGGAAACCCGCCTGGGCGGCCTACCGGCACGCCACCGGGACGCTGGGCGTCGACCCGGCTGAGACACTGCTGGTCGCCGTCCACCCCTGGGATATCGACGGCGCCCGACGAGCCGGGCTCCAAGCCGCCTGGCTGAACCGCGACGGCGTGGCATATCCCGCCGTCATGACCGCCCCCACCCACACCGCGACCGATCTGCGAAGCCTGGCGCGCGACCTTGCCGCCGTCGGATGAACAACCGGTAGCAGTCGCCGAACAGCGCGGATGCACCTGGGCCGAGTGGGGCGTGCTGCCGGAGAAGGTGGTCGGCGCGCCTTGCCGGTCACTGCCGGCCAGCGTCGACCGGCCATCGCTCGCTTCATCGCCGATGGCCGGCTGCCCCGCCAACGCGGCCGTCGTCAACACTCGCCGGTACAGATTGCGACGCACGCGGTCGAACGCCGGGCGTAGCCAGCGCCGACGTGTGGGCGGGTGCCCTGGCTTGCGCTGGTCTTAACGTGTGAGGCCCGATGATGAAAGCCCATGACCAGGGTGATGTGTACGCCCTGGACAAGGTGACCCAACGGGCGATGGACCGGCGGGCGCTGCCGGTCGGCGTCGAACAGCTGCCGACCTCTGACGGCCCGACCGTCGCGCTGCACGGATCGTGGCCCAGCGGAGGGCGCTTGTGCGCGGTCGAGATCTGTGACGACGGCGGAGACAACGCGCTGCCTCCGAGACGAAAATTCATGGTGTCGCATGCGGTGCCACGGTCGGGGTAGCGCCCGCGTTATGGATGCCGCCGAAGTGACGCTTGATGTCGAGAATGCCGCGCAGCCCGGTGACCTGGTCCTGCTGCACGAGCCGGCCGGCGTGGTGCCGTTCGCGCATGGAAGCGGGGCCCCGCGTCTGTTGGAGGAGTCCGGCACGCTGGAGCGGGCGGCCGACCTGGCGGTTCGATGGTCCGGCCGGTACCTGCCGCAGCCGGCCGACGTCTCATGACCATGGAATTGGTGCAGGAGGCTCCGTACCGGTTCAGGATCGAGCCGACGGGGGCGATGCGGGTTCCGGGAGTGGTGTTCGCTTCGCGGGAACTGCTGGGGTCGGCCGAGAACGCGATCGATCAGGTCGCGAATGTGGCCGCGTTGCCGGGGGTGGTGCGCGCCTCGTACGCCATGCCGGACATTCACTGGGGTTACGGCTTCGCCATCGGCGGCGTGGCGGCCACCGACCCGCGGCAGGGCGGCGTGGTCTCGCCCGGAGGTGTCGGATTCGACATCTCCTGCGGCGTCCGGCTGATGGCGTCCGACATCGACGCCTCCGATCTGGAGCCGGTCCTGGAGAAGCTGATGGACGGGCTGGACCCGGTGATCCCGCGCGGTATGGGCAGGGGCGCGGTATGGCGCCTGTCCGGGCGCCGCGAGCTGACCGGCATCCTCACCGGGGGATCGAGGTACGCGGTCGAGCACGGCCACGGGAACGAGCGAGACCTGCTGCGCTGCGAGGACGCTGGTGCGGTCGCCGACGCCGACCCGGACCACGTCGGCGAGCGGGCGCTCGAGCGGGGCGCGGGTCAGGTGGGGAGCCTCGGTTCGGGCAACCATTTCCTGGAGGTGCAGCGGGTCTGCGAGATCTACGATCGGCAGGTGGCCGAGGCCTTCGGGCTGCGGGACGGGCAGATCTGCGTCATGATCCACTGCGGTTCGCGGGGGCTGGGGCACCAGGTCTGCACCGATCACGTCCGGGCGATGGAGCGGCGGATGGAGCGGTACGGGATCCAGGTGCCCGACCGGCAACTCGCCTGCGCACCGGTCGATTCCGCCGAGGGCCGCGCCTACCTGGGGGCCATGGCGGCCGCCGCCAACTATGGCCGCGCCAACCGGCAGCTGCTGGCACAGGCGGCCCGGCGGGTCTTCCAGAGGATCGCCGGCGCCCCGCTCGACCTTGTCTACGACGTCTCCCACAATCTGGCCAAGCTCGAGGAGCACGCGGTGGACGGTGAGCGCCGCCGGCTGTGCGTCCACCGGAAGGGAGCCACCCGTGCGCTGCCGCCCGGGCACCCCGACCTCCCGCCCGACCTGCGCGATGCCGGACAGCCGGTGTTGATCCCCGGGACGATGGGGACCTCGTCCTATGTCCTGGTCGGCATGCCGGGCGGGCCCGCGTTCGCCTCCGCCTGCCACGGCGCCGGACGGGTACAGAGCCGCCACCAGGCCGCCCGGGGCGTCGACGGCAGGCGGTTGCGCGCGACGCTGGAGGAGCGGGGGATCGCGGTGCGTCCATCGTCCTGGCGCGGCCTGGCGGAGGAGGCCCCGGACGCCTACAAGGACGTGTCGGCCGTCATCGAGGCCAGCGAGGGCGCGGGGCTGTGCCGGAAGGTCGCCCGTCTCCTGCCGGTCGGTGTCGTGAAGGGATGACCTGCGGGCCTCCTAACGGGGCAGGGGGTCACACGTCGATCGTCACCGCGCAGGACCAGCCTTCGTCCCTCCGGTCGAAACGCAGGCCGTGCAGTGAAACCGCCTTCGGCACGGCACCGACCGCAGTCGCCCGCCTCGCGTCGCCGGCCGTCAGTTCAGCGATGAGGCCTGCGCCGGGAGCGCGAGCGATCTCCACGCCGAGGACGAGTTCTCCGTCGACCTCCAACCGGTAGATCACCTCATCGAGGACGCTCACCAGCACGTCGGTGTTCGGCCCCGGCGGCAGACTCAACCGGATGGTGCGAGACGGCCGGACGCCGCTGGTATCGGCGAACGATCCCACGAGCCCCGCCACGGCCTCGGCGATGCATCGCTCCCGCGTCGGAGCCCACGCCTCGATCCTCAGGTCCGCGGTGTGCGGGACGCCGCGATGCCCCGCCGCGCTACCACCGGCCGATGTGGACGACATCGTCGAACGGCCTGCGATCGGGTCGGCCGATGGGACGCAGCGGACGGTCGGCCGGGCGTCCGAGCGCGAGCATCAAGGCGCAGAACCGGTCGCCCGGTATCCCGAGGATCTCGCGAGCCCGCTCCTGGTCGGACACGTCGGCGTGCCCGCTGCCGATGCCGAGGTCGGCGGCGGCCAGCATCATCGCCATCGCGGCCTGACCGAGGTCGAACCGCATCCGGTCACGCTGATCGGGATCGTCCTGGATCTGCGCCACCAGAACGATCGTCGCCGCGGAGCCGGCGACATGACCGGCTCCACGCCAGACCTGCGACAGCTCCCGCAGCCTGTCCGGATCGGTGACGAGCACGAAATCCCACGGCTGCCGGTTCCGGGCCGACGGCGCCCGGCGCCCTGCCTCCAGAATCCGCCTCAGCTCCTCGTGCGGCAGCGGCTGGTCCTGATAGGTCCGGACGTTGCGACGCGAGGTGAGCACATCCCATGTCTCCACGGTGCGCGACTACCCGGCTCCCAGCCGAAGTAACGCGAGACGCCTCCCGGCCAGGCAGGCCACCACCGTGCTCAGGCCACTCGCCGAAGAGCCGGGCATGAGCCGGATATGGCCGGGTACGGCCCGACGCATCACCAAGGTCCGGTCTGAGAGGGATCACGCGAGAAGGGACTGGCCGGGCACTCCATCTCCAGAAGGAGGACCTATGGCGACCGCATACGCGCAAGAGACAGGTGAGATCACCGGGACCAAGGACAAGGACTACAACCTGGTCTGGTTCGTCGAGCAGTGCCTGAACAACGCGCTTCGGCTGGAGATCTACATCGCCGACGCGGAGCGGGCCGGTGACAGGGAACTGGCCGACCTGTTCCGCCGCGCCCAGGCCGAGAGCCGCAAGGGCGCCGAGCAGGGCAAGCAGTATCTGCGGCAGCGCCTCGCCGGCTGAGGCGGCTCGGCCGCCGCCCCTTGGCGATGGCGTCCGGTCACAGGTGGGCCCTGTCGATCGGTCGGGCGGCGGCCGGGCGCCTGCGACCTTCGACGGCCGTTTCTTCGTTGGGGCGGGCGGGGCGCCGCGCGAACCCGCTTTTGCGTGCTCGGGGTGGACGATCCATCTGACCGGGCTTGATTATCCGGCCGTGTTCGATGCGTTGCCCGCCGATTGCGCGGTGCTGTCGTCGCCGCGTCCTCGGCCGCCGCCGGCACCTCGCCCAAGCCCGCCGATCATCCACCACCACATTGGCCCGGCCGCTCCCCCCGTCCTGCCGTCATCTCCACACTCGGGAGACAGGTCGGCAGACACCTGGCGACCGCAAGCTCCACCGGGGCCCGCCTTTTGCGGTAACGGATCGGGATCCATGACACGTGCCTCCTTTCAGGTCGATGCTTCTCACATTTCCGCCGGACTCAGGCGGCCGTTGAAGCGCTGCGGGAGTGCTCGTTCGTACTCGTGCGGTCCAGCCGTGCATCACTGGCCCGAAGAATCCCTCCCGCGCACCACGACCGATGCCTGCATCCCCGCTTGCCGCAGCAGGGACCCAGTTGCCGCGATCCCATTGAGCGAGGACTGCAGCATCAGCAAGGTTCCGTTCGGGGCCAGATACTCGGGTGCCTGGGTGCAGATGCGATCCAACGGGGCCCGGCCTCCCAGGCGCGTGCCCCCGCCGCGCGCCGAGGAGCGCTACGAGTTCGACCGGCCCCACGACCAGTTCAGTCCCACCCGGCTCAGGGGCTTCGCCGCCGCCGTCCGCGCCGCCCGGGCCACCGCACCCACCCGCCCGCGGGAGTCGGCGTTCACTCAACGACCGCCCACGGCGCACTCGGGGCTGCCGCAGGCGTCCACTGCCCTGAGGGAGCCACGGGAGCCAGAACGGGGAGCCAGCGTGCTCGAACACCTCACGCTCCCGTGCGACCTTCTCCCTGCATCGCTGCAGGTAGGAAGCTCCCCGATCGACTCCTTCCGACGTGGTCGGACGCCTCGTCCTTACGCCGGAGGTAATCCATCCACCCACGTCAGCCCCCCTGACGGCCGAAAGTGAGCCAACTTAGGCGAACTTGCCGCCCGGCTCCGCATATCACCAGGCACGTGATGAACACCGCGGCGGTGGCCGGGGCTGCACCACCAGGCGTCGAGCGGGCCGCGACGGGTTGATGACGGCGGGGACGGGGGCAAGTTCGTCGCGGACGATGACGACGCCTCAGAGCGCTCAGCCGAGACGGTCCTGCATATAGCAGCGGAGCAGGCGCTTGCACTCGGCGATCAGCACGGGATCGCCGTCGGGGTCGCTGCGGAACGCGAGCTTGAGCACGGCGTCGGCGCACTCCAGCGCCACGCGCCCCGCCACGCCGAGGTCGGGGCGGTCATCGACTCCGAGCAGGCCGGCGACCATGGCGCCGAGCCTGTCGGCGACGGCGGTGTTGTTGTCGACGGCGGCGTCCAGCACGTGATCGGCTCCGACGAGACCGGCGTCCGCGCGTCCACCCGCGCCGAAGTCGACCACCCCGAAGCCGGGAACGGCCCGCTTCATCGCGACGAACTCCTCGACCGCGAGATCGACCACCGTGGCGACCTGGTCGGGCGACTCGGCCGCGAACCGCTTGGCGAGCCTCTCGAGGTAGCGGTCGAGATTGCGTGCCGCGAGCGCGCCGGCCAGGCTCTCCTTGCTGGCGAAGAACTGGTAGAGCGTGCCGATCGGCACGCCTGCCCGGCGTGCGACCTCCTTCGTCGTCAGGCCCGGGTACCCGGTCTCGTCCAGCAGCTCCGCACAGGCGTCCAGAATCCGCTCGAACCGCTCGGCGCTCCGGCGCTGGACGGGCCGGCGGCGCAGCGAGCCCACCGGCCCCGGGTTCGCACTCACTCCTCCATCATGCCGTTCCGCGATATCCGGAGCTAACATGAGCAAACCTCATGTTCATAAGGAGATGCCATGACCACGCCCCCGAACCTCCCACAGTCCTTCGTCTGGGGTGTGTCCTCGGCGGCCTTCCAGGTCGAAGGCGCGACCGCGGAGGACGGCCGGGGCCCCTCGATCTGGGACACGTTCACGGCGAAGCCCGGCACGATCCGTGGCGGGCACACCGCCGAGACGGCCTGCGACCACTACCACCGGTACGCCGAGGACGTCGCGCTGATGGCGGGCCTCGGCCTGACGGGCTACCGGTTCTCGATCGCGTGGCCCCGGATTCAGCCGGACGGCCGGGGACCGGTCAACCCGAAGGGCCTCGCGTTCTATGACCGGCTGGTCGACGCACTGCTCGACAACGGAATCGCGCCGACTCCGACCCTGTTCCACTGGGACCTCCCCCAGGCGCTGGAGGACGACGGCGGCTGGCTGAACCGCGACACCGCCGAACGCTTCGCGGACTACGCGGCGGTCATGGCCGACGCGCTCGGCGACCGCGTCAGGCGCTGGATCACGCTCAACGAGCCGTTCGTCCACATGGTCTGGGGTTACGGCACCGGTGAGCACGCGCCCGGCCGGGCGCTGATGCTCGAATGCCTCCCCGTCGCCCACCACCAGCTGCTCGGGCACGGCCTGGCGGCGCCGCGCCTGCGCGAGACCGGCGAGGTGCTGATCGCCAACAACTGCACCCCGGTATGGGCGGCCACCGACAGCCCCGCCGACCGCGCCGCCGCCGACGCCTACGACGCCCTGCACAACAGGCTCTTCCTCGACCCGATCCTGCTGGGCCGCTATCCCGACCTGAGCGCGTTCGGCGCCTCGGACGATCTCGGCGGCTCCGTCCGGTCCGGCGACCTGGAGATCATCTCCACGCCGCTGGACGCGCTCGGCGTCAACTACTACAACCCGTCCCGGATGGCGGCTCCCTCGGCCGGCGCCGGCCTCCCCTTCGAGGAGGCGCCGATCGACGGCGTGCCGCGGACCGCGTTCGACTGGCCGGTCGTCCCCGACGGCCTCCGCGAGCTCCTCGTGCTGCTCGAGACGCGGTACGGCGCGAAGCTCCCGCCGATCTACGTCACCGAGAACGGCTGCTCGGTCGCCGACGAGGTCGTGGACGGCCGGGTCGACGACGCCGACCGGATCGACTACCTGGACGGCCACATCCGGGCCATCTCGGACGCCATCGGCCAAGGCGTCGACGTGCGCGGCTACTTCACCTGGACCCTCACCGACAACTTCGAGTGGGCGCAGGGCTACCACCAGCGGTTCGGCTTGGTCCACGTCGACCACGGCACCCAGGTCCGCACCCCCAAGGCCTCCTATGCCTGGTATCGCGACCTCATCGCCGCCCAGCGCTCCTGACCCGGACCGTGTGAGCACCCGCGTTGACCCTGGGTCTCCTCGCCGTTCCAGCGAGGAGACCAGGGAGTCTCGCGTGATGCCGGGCCGTGGGACCGACGGCGCCCGCCAGCGGAGGTGTCTCGGCTCGAACACGAGCCTTCCTCAGCCCGCTCGCTCGTTTCTGTCGATACCCATGTGGGGCGCCCAAAAAAGATGAGCACTGTTCACATTTTCGCCGCGGTCTGGTACTCCTCTTGGTGCGAACCAAGACAAGCACCACCTCCCCCCAGGGTGTGACGAATGAGAACCTCCCGCCTCCGCGCCTTGCTCATGGCGCCGGCCATCGTCCTGCTCGCGGCCATGCCGTTGACGCCGTCCGCGGACGCGGACGGAACCCCGGTCGTCGACGTCGGCGCGACCGGCGCTCCCTTCACCGGCGGCACCGCCAACGGGCAGGTGCGCGGATACATCGACGCGCACAGCCACCTGATGTCCTATCTGGGCTTCGGCGGGTCGCTCATGTGCGGCGAGACGTTCGATCCGGGCGGCCCCGCCGCCGCCCTCAAGGACTGCCCGGACCACAGCCCGAACGGCATCCCCGCCTGGTTCGAGAACTTCACCCGCAAGGGCACCCCGATCGGCTCCCACGACACCACCGGGTGGCCGACGTTCAAGGACTGGCCCGCCTACGACTCGTACACGCACGAGCAGTCCTGGTACAAGTGGATCGAGCGGTCCTGGCGGGCCGGGCAGCGCGTCCTAGTGAACCAGCTCGTCGACAACCGGACGCTGTGCGAGATCTACCCGCTGAAGAAGTACCCGTGCGACGAGATGGAGACCATCCGGCGCCAGGCCAAGGCCACCTACGCCCTCCAGGACTTCATCGACCGCGAGAACGGCGGCGCGGGCAAGGGCTGGTTCCGCGTCGTGACCGGCCCGCAGCAGGCGCGGCGGGTCATCGAGCAGGGCAAGCTCGCCGTCGTGCTGGGCATCGAGACCTCCGAGCCGTTCGGCTGCCGCGAGGTGTACGGAAAGCCCCGATGCACCAAGGCCGACATCGACAGGGGCCTGGACGAGGTGCAGAAGCTCGGCGTCTCGTCGATGTTCCTGTGCCACAAGTTCGACAACGCGCTGTGCGGCGTCCGGTACGACTCCGACGCCACGGGCGTCATCATGAACCTCGGCCAGTTCGTCGGGTCAGGGCGGTTCTGGCAGGCCGACCACTGCACGGCGCCCGAGCACGACAATCCGATCATGCCGTCCGGGCGGATCGGCGACCTGCTCGCCGGGCCGCTCAGCGGGCTGCGCGAGCTCGGCGTGACGGTGCCGGTGTATCCGAGCGCGCCGCTGTGCAACGCCAACGGACTCACCGGCCTCGGCGCGTACACGCTGCACAGCATGATCAAACGAAAGATGATCATCGAGCTGGACCACATGAGCGCCAAGGCCGCCGGACAGTCACTGGACCTGCTGGAGAAGGCGCGCTACTCCGGCGTGATCTCCTCGCACAGCTGGTCGGACGAGCACTACCTGAGCCGCGTCTACCGGCTCGGCGGCATGGTCACCTCCTACGCCTCGTCCGCCCCACAGTTCATCGACGGGTGGAAGCAGGCCAAGGCGCAGGCCGACCCCAAGTACCTGTTCGGCTACGGGTACGGGCTGGACGCCAACGGAATGGGGCCGCTGCCCGCGCCGCGGACCACCGCCGCCAAGGACCCGCTGAAGTACCCGTTCCGGTCCCCGGTCGACCCCGGCGTCACGCTCACCAGGCAGAAGACCGGCGTGCGGACCTGGGACCTCAACACCGACGGCGTCGCCAACTACGGGCTCGTCCCGGACTGGATCGCCGACCTGCGCCACGTCGGCGGCAGCGGGATCACCGATGACATGGCCAAGGGCGCAGAGGCGTACCTGGAGATGTGGCAGCGCGCGAAGAGGTAGTCGACATCGTGGCGGCTCCCCCGGCTGGGGCGACTTCACCATGGCCCGGCGGCCCCGGCATGGGCACAGCGGCGGCCGGGCGGAGCGAACGTGAACCTGGTCGATCCGTTCATCGGGACGACGGGCGCGAGTGACACCGAGTACGGGGGGATGATCCCGAGCACGGCTCCGCCGTTCGGGATGACGCGGTGGTCGCCGACCCGGCAGAACAGGGTGAGCGTGCTGCCGTACCGCCTGGGCGATCCGAAGATCACCGGGTTCATCGGGACCACCGGCCGGCGATCTGGATGGGCGACTCGGGCTACGTGGCCGGGATGCCCGGGGTGGGGGCGGTGAGACGCTGCGCGCCCAGCTCACCGCCACCTCCCGGGTCGGGTTCCTGCGGCTGACCTACCCCAGGGGGCGGCGGCCAACTTCGTGGTCCAGGCGACCCGGAGCGGCATCACCGGGAACGTGCACATCGACCCGGCGGGGCGCGAGATCACCGGCTACAACCCCGACCGGCAGGACGGCTACCTGGGGCCGTTCCGGGCGCCGCACTTCAAGGGCTACTCGTGGCCTGTTTCGACACCTCGTTCGCCGGCTATGGCACGACGTCGGGCGTGGCCCAGCACGATGGGCAGTCCGACCGGACGGACCGGAACGTGGCGGGCTATGTGCGCTTCCCGGCGGGCGCGGTGACCGTCACGATGCGGATCGCGACCTCCTTCATCTCCGTCGCCCAGGCTCGGGCGAACCTGGACAAGGAGATCCCGGACGGGCGTTCCTTCGACCGGACCGCGGCGCAGGTCAAGGCCACCTGGGCCGCCAAGCTCGACCGGATCCGCGTCCAGGGCGGCACGCGCGCCCAGCTCACCACCTTCTACACCGCGCTGTACCACGCCCTGCAGTACCCCTCGGAGATGTCGGAGGACGGCCGCTACTACAGCGCCTACGACGACAAGGTCCACCGGGGCGTCAGCTACACCGGGTACTCCCTGTGGGACACCTTCCGGGCCGAGAACGCTCTGCTCATCATGCTCGCGCCCGAACGCGTCAACGGGATGGTCACCTCGATGCTGCAGGACTACCGGGAGGGCGGCCGGCTACCGGTCTGGAAGAACCTCACCGAGACCAACATCATGGTGGGGAGCAACGCCGACTCGGTGATCGCCGAGGATATCGCCAAGGGTTTCCGCGGCTTCGACCTGGACCTGGCCTACCGCGCCGTCCGCAAGGACGCGATGACGCCGCCGGACTACGACACCCTGCTGCCCTACTTCGACCGGGAACCGTTCGCGCCCGTCCAGGCCCGCGCGGGACTGACCGCCTACAAGGAGAAGGGCTGGGTCGCGGCCGACCACAGCTATGCGGCGGGGTCACGGACCCTGGACTACGCCTACGAGGACTATGCCGTCGCCCAGGTCGCCAAGGCGGTCGGCCGGACCACCGACGCCGCCTACTTCCTGGGCCGCAGCAAGAACTACCGCAAGCTGTACAACCGCGCGACCGGGTTCATGCAGGCCCGCGACCGGGACGGGTCGTGGGCGCCCGACGGCTGGGTCGAAGGCGACCGATGGGCCTACACCGCCGCAGTACGCGGTGACGAGCCCGCTGTTCGACAAGGTCACCCTCGACCTGCCCGGCTCCGTCCGGCCGCTGGTCATCACGGCCGCCGGAACCGCGACCCGCCCCTACATCCAAGCCCTGAACGTGAACGGCAGAACCGTCGGCAAGCCGTTCCTCACCCACGCCGACCTGGCCCGCGGCGGAGACCTCGACTTCACCATGAACCGCGCCCCCCAGCCCTGGGGCGCCGCCCCCACCGCGCCGGCGCTCACCCTCGACCGCCCGCCGAAATGATCAACGCTCTGACGGCGGACAGGGGGCACTTTCCCCGTTTGGAGGAATTTCACCGATTTGCCGGACCGCCGGATGAGCGAGCCACAAAGGGACCTTCTCTTCGACACTGGCCGATCACCAAAAGCACCACATTATTGAGCATTGGCCGGTTGATCGCGCTTGCTCCAGGAACGACGGTCCGCGTGAAGAATTCTTTTCGGACCAGGACTTCCCGGACGGCGGCGTTCCTGCTGGCCGCGGCGGCCGCCGCGATCGCGGCGGGATGCACGGGCGATGTGCGCCACGCACCGTCCCATCGGCCTGCGGCGGCCGCCAGGGTGCCCGGCACGATCACTGTGGCGGCCACCGGCGACTTCCTCCTGCATCAGCCGCTCATCACGCAGGCGGCCGAGGACGCCGCGGCGAGCGGCCACCACGGCTGGAACTTCCTCCCCATGCTCAGCCAGTTGCGCCCCCTCATCGACACCGCCGACGTCGGCATCTGCCACATGGAGACCCCGGTGGCCACGCGCCGCGGCCCGTTCGCGGGATATCCCGAGTTCAATTCGCCGCCGCAGATCGTGGACGCCGTCCGCGACCTCGGCTACGACACCTGCTCCACCGCGTCCAACCACACCCTCGACCAGGGTGACGCGGGCGTCCGGCGGACGCTCGGCGCCCTGGACGCCGCGGGCGTCCGGCACACCGGTTCGGCACGCGGCCCCGCCGAGGCCGAACGCACCAATATGCTCGACGCGCATGGTGTGAAGGTCGCGCAGCTCTCCTACACCTACGGCACCAACGGCGTCCCGATCCCGGCGGGCCGGCCGTGGCTGGTCAATTCCGGGCTGGACGCGCCCGCGATCCTGCACGCCGCCGCCCGCGCCAGAGCGGAGGGCGCCGCGATCGTCATCGTCAGCCTGCACTGGGGCGAGGAGTACCGGCACGCGCCCACGGACGAGCAGCGGGCGCTGGCCCGCCGCCTGCTCGCCTCACCCGACGTCGACCTGATCATCGGCGACCACGTGCACGTCGTGCAGCCATTCGACCGGATCGACGGCAAGTGGGTCGTGTACGGCATGGGCAACCAGATCGCCAATCCGACCGCCAACGGCGAAGACACCCACGAGGGCCTGGTCGCCCGGTTCCGGCTGACGCGCGACGCGGCGGGCCGCTGGCGGGCGGCGGCGTCGTTCGTCCCGACCCTCGTGGAGGCGGGCCCGCCGATCCGGCTCGTCGACCTGCCCCGCGCACTCGCCCGTGACGACCTTCCCGCCTCCAGCCGCGCCCGATACCGCGCGGCGCTCGACCGCACGACGGCGGCCGTCCGCAGCCTCGGAGCGAAGGTCCCCGTCTTGGACGGCCCCCTCGAGGGACCCCCGGCCTCCGCCGAGCAACTCGCGGGCCCCTGAAACGGCCCGGAGGCCGCGACGGGCCGAAAACGACGCGTTTTCCCGAAAGCTTCACCTTCCTTGGCCATCGATATACCCGGCGACCACCATGAGCGGGTGGAGGAGCAAAAGCAGGAAGCCTAGCATTTATGTCAGTAGTACCCCATCAGATGTCGGGAGTTGAAAGATGAACTACCCACTTCTCAACGTGTTCTTGACCATGATGTGGGTCTTCCTCTGGGTGTTGTGGTTCGTGCTGCTGTTCCGCGTGATCGGCGATCTGTTCCGCGATGACTCCCTGAGCGGCTGGGCGAAGGCCGCGTGGACGGTCTTCGTCATCGTCCTGCCGTTCCTCGGTGTCTTCACGTACCTGATCGTCCGCGGCGGGGGCATGGGCGAGCGCGAGATCGGCCATTTGCGCGAACGCGAGGCCCGCTACCGGGAGGCCGCCGCACGGATCGCCCCGCGCACCGGCGGGAACGCCGAGGAGCTGGCTCGTCTGGCGGAGCTGAAGGCCCACGGCGACCTGACCTCGGACGAGTTCGAGCGCGCCAAGACGAAGGTCCTCACGGGGTGAGCCGCGCGGTTCGCAGAGAACCCGCCTGATGGCTCAAGGGGTGAGGCGGCCACCGTGGTCGCCGGTCGGCCAGGCTTGGACGAGCCGCCGTTTCGCGGGTCACTTCGACCGCGGGACGGCCGCCACCGGGCACGCCGCATGATGGATCACCCCATGCGCGACCGACCCGAGCCACGGGGCGGGCCAGTGGCGCTCGCGCGTGCCGACGACCAGCAGCGCCGCCTTCCGTGACCGCTGGGCCAGGACGGAGACCGGGTGGCCCGCGCGCACCTCCGTGGCCACCTCGACGAGCGGGAAGCGCTCGCGGAACGGCGCGCAGGCGGCCACGAGCCGGACGCGCCGCTCATCGTCGATCCGCTCCTCGTCGGCCGGAGGGCCCGGCTCCGCTTCCGCGGGCGCCTGCCAGGCGTGGACCAGCCTGAGCCGCACCCCGCGCGCCGAGGCCGCGGCGAACGCATGGGCCAGGACGTCGTGGTCCTCCCCGCCGAGGCCGCATCCGACCGCCACCTCGCCGTCCTGCACGCCCCCGTCGCGGACGATCACGACCGGCACGGAGGAGTGCCCGACCATCCGCAGGCTCACCGAGCCCAGGAGCAGGTCGGTGAAACCGCCGCGGCCGCGGTGGCCGAGGACCAGCTCCAGGCCGCCCTCGGCCTCGGTGCCCAGCGCGTCGACGGTCGGGCCGACCGCCAGCGCGGCGGTGACGCGCAGATCCGGGTGACGGTCCCGGACGGTGGCCTCGGCCTCCGCGAGCACGGCGCGGCCGGCGCGGGAGACGCGCTCTTCCTCCTCCGCCGGTGTGAAGCGCCTGACCTGGTACGGCCAGATCTGCGCCACGTGGACGATGTGCAGCCGCCGATGCCATCGGACCGCCTCCGCGGCGGCCCAGGCGACGGCCTGTCCGGCACTGCCGGAACCGTCGGTTCCCACGATCACCGGTGCGGGCATGGTGTCCTCCAGCACTCAGACGCGTTCGCCGTCACCTTCACGCCCTCAGCGGGGGACCACGGCGACCGGGCAGTGCGCGTGGTGGAGGGCACCGTGGCTGACCGAACCGAGCCGCGGCGCGGTCCAGCCGCGCTCGTGCGCGCCGGTGACCACCAGGCGAGCGCTGCGGGAGGCACTGGTCAGCGCGGCCACAGGGTGCTCGATGACGACCTCCTCCACCACGTCGACCTGCGGGTACTTGGCGCGCCACGGGGCGATCACGGTCGCGACCTGCTTGCGGATCTCCGCCTCGACCTTCTCGTCTTCGGGGGCGTACCCCGCCTCGATGTAGGTGGGGTACATCAGCCAGGCGTGGACGACCCGCAGGCGGGCCTCGTGGAGGGCGGCGGCGTCGAAGGCGTAGCCGAGGGTCGTCTCCTCGTCCTTGGTCACGTCGAGGCCGACGACCACCTCCCCGCGATCGCCGGTGTCGCCCCGGACGATCACGAGCGGGACGGTCGTACGGGCCGCCATCCGCAGGCTCGTCGAGCCGAGCAGCATGCTGGCGAAACCGCCGTGCCCGCGGTTCCCCAGCACCAGTTCGTAGGCCTTCTCCGACTCCCGCATCAGGGCCTTGGGCGCGTACTCGGCCACCAGCAGCGTCGTGGTCCGCAGGTCCGGATGGCGTTGCCGGACCCGCTCCTGCGCCTCGTCGAGGACGCGCCGGCTGAGCCGCGTCAGGCGCTCGACCGTCCCGGGCGGTGCGAACAGCGGCGCACGGTACGGGCTGCTGTCGACGGCGTGGACGACGTGCAGGGGCCGGTTCCGGCGGACGGCCTCGTCGGCGGCCCAGTCGATGGCGCGGTCGGCGCACTCGGATCCGTCGACGCCGACGACGATCGATTCGGACATGTTCCCCTCCTCGGCGATGCGCATCGCGGACGCCGGTGCCCGCGCGGTTCTGCGTGCGGTCTCCCCTCCAGCGTCACCGGCGCGGCCGATCACTCCCCAGGGGCGAAAGTCCCCAGTTCAGGGCCTTCCCGGCGAAAAGGTCATTTACCGTGGCCGTCGTCGGACGGCACGGCGGGGCGTGCGGCGTGGCACCTGGTCAGAAACCTTTCCGGAGGGAAGGGATGACGGCATGACCGGCGGATTGCTGACCGACTTCTACGAGCTGACCATGGCGGCGAGCTATCTCCAGCACGGGATGACCGAGCGCGCGACCTTCAGCCTGTTCGTCCGCAGCCTGCCCGCCGACCGCGGCTTCCTGGTCGCCTGCGGGCTGGCCGACTGCCTGTCGTTCCTGGAGGGCTACCGGTTCGCTCCAGAGGACATCGACTATCTGGAACGGCAGCAGCGATTCGGCGAGAGCACGCTCCGGGCGCTGGAGGACCTGCGGTTCACCGGGGACGTGTGGGCGGTGCCGGAGGGGCGTGTCGTCTTCGCCGGTGAACCGCTCCTGGAGGTCACCGCGCCGATCACCGAGGCGCAGCTGGTGGAGACCGTCCTGCTCAACCACCTCACCTTCCAGTCCCTGATCGCCACCAAGGCCGCCCGCTGCGTCCGGGCGGCCGCCGGCGCGGGCGTCATCGACTTCTCCTTCCGCCGGACGCAGGGCATCGACGCCGCCATGGCCGTCGCGCGCGCGGGCCACATCGCCGGTTTCGCCGGCACGAGCAACGTCGAAGCCGCCCGCCGCTACGGCATCCCCGCGGTCGGGACGATGGCCCACTCCTACATCGAGGCGTTCTCCGACGAGGAAGGCGCCTTCACGGCCTTCGTCGGCGACTTCCCCGAGCGATCGACACTGCTGGTGGACACCTACGACACCTTGGACGGCGTCAGAACCGCGATACGCGTCGCCCGCCGTGCCGGCCTGCACCACCTGCCGGGCGTCCGGCTCGACTCCGGAGACCTCGGCGCGCTGGCGGTGGCGTCCCGGCGCATCCTCGACGAGGCCGGCATGACGCGGACCCGCATCGTGGCCAGCGGCGGGCTCGACGAGTACCGGATCGCCGAGATCGCCGACGGCGGCGCCCCGATCGACACCTACGGGGTGGGCACCAGGATGGGCGTCTCCGCCGACGCCCCGTTCCTCGACAGCGCGTACAAGCTCGTCTCCTACGGCGGCCGGCACGTGATGAAGCTGTCCGCCGGCAAGGCCACCGCACCCGGCGCCAAGCAGGTGCACCGCGGGCCGCAGGGCGACGTCATCTCGCTCCGGGACGAGCCCGCGCCCCCGGGCACCGAGCCCCTGCTCGTCCCGGTGATGCGGGGCGGGCGCACGATCGTCTCCGAGCCGCTCTCCGCGATCCGGGACCGCCTCGCCGGCGAGCTCGCGACACTGCCCGGGCAGGTCACCCGGCTGCGGGCGCCGGAGACCCGCGCCGTCCGGCTCAGCGACGGCCTCCGGCGGGCCCGCGACCGGCTACGCCAGGAGCTGGTCTCCCGGCGGGTCCCGTAAGAACCCGCCGGTCCGCGAAGGCGGGCGTCACCGTGCGGTCGAGGTGGGCTCGTCGGCGAGCACGAAGTAGTTCTCCTCCTCCTGCGCGAAGTGCAGCCGCAGGACGGCGTGCAGCTCCTGGATCGTCGCGCGGAGGTCGGCGGCCGTTCCCGCGGAGTCCGGCCGGTCGCGCAGCTCGGCGGCGAGCAGGCCGATGCGGCGCGTCAGGTCGGCGATCTCGGTGTGCCCGCGGCTCATCACCCCGGTCGGGTCCGATCCGCCCAGGGCGCGGGCCACGGCGGGATAGAGCTGGTCCTCGTCCCGGCGCTCGTGGTCGGCGATGTCGCGCAGGAGCACCTCGACGGTGGCGAGCGCGGCGTCGCGCGTCCCGAGGTCCGGTCCGGCGATCTTCTCGGCGAGGTCGGGAAGCCCGTCGATGCGGGGCCGCAGCGCCCGGTGCTCGTCGTCGAGCCGGCGGACGAGCTCCGCCTCGTCTCCGTGCAGCCGGGGCGCGCGGTCGCGTCCGGGGCCGAGCGCGCGCAGGGCGCCGAGGATGGCGGCGAGGTCGATGCCCTCCTGCAGCAGCGCGCCGACAGCCGGGGCGAGGTAGCCGAACGCGGCGGCCAGCATGGCCGCCAGCGACAGCCCCATGCCGAGCAGGGCGCTCTGCCGGGCGATCGAACGGGTCCGCCGGGCGATCGCGAGCGTCTCGGCCAGCCGCTCCAGGCGATCGACCGTGATCACGACGTCGGCGGTCTCGGAGGCGGCCGTCGCGCCGCGGGCGCCGAGCGCGACACCCACGCCGGCCGCCGCCAGGGCCGGGGCGTCGTTGACGCCGTCACCGACCATGACCGTGGCGGCGCGGTCGGTCTCGGCCCGCGCGATCTCGACCTTGCCCTCGGGGGTCTGCCCCGCGTGGACGGCGTCGGCGCCCACCAGCTCGGCGATCGGTCCCGCGACGGCCGGCCGGTCGCCGGTCACCATCACCGTCCGCTCGATCCCCGCCCTGCGCAGCAGCCGGAAGGTGCGGGCCGCGTCCGGACGGACCGTGTCGCGCAGCAGCAGGACCCCCGCGAGCCGCCCGTCGACGCCGACGAACACGGTGATCATGCCGCGCGCGGCGGCGCGGCCGCGCATGCGCTCGACCCAGGCCGGATCGCCCTCCCCCGCCCAGTCGGCCTTTCCGACGCTCACCTCGCGGCCCGAGACCGCGCCGCGCGCCCCCTTACCGGGCTCCTCCGTCACCCCGGACGGGGCGGCGAGCCGCAGCCCGCGGTCGCGGGCCGCGCGGACGATCGCTGTCGCCAGCACATGCGGGGACACCTGGTCGAGGGAGGCGGCCGCTCCCAGGACGTCCTGGGCGGTCCGCCCCGGAGCCGTGGCCACCTCGGAGAGGACGGGGTGCCCGGCCGTGATCGTGCCGGTCTTGTCGAACAGCAGCACCCGGGCTTCGGCGAGGCGTTCCAGGGCGCTCCCGCCCTTCACGACCACTCCCCTGCGCGCGCACCGCGACAGCCCGGAGACGAAGGCGATCGGCGCCGCCAGGATCAGCGGGCAGGGGGTCGCCACCACCAGCACGGCCACGGCGCGGACCGGATCCCTGGCCGCCCACCAGGCCGCCCCGGCGAGAACCAGCGTGGCCGGCAGGAAGAACGCGGCATAGCGGTCGGCGAGCCGCACGAACGGGGAGTTCTCCGCCGCCGCCTCACGGGCCAGCCGGACGATCCCCGAATAGGTGCTGGAGCGGCTGTCGGTGGTCGCCCGCAGCCCGAACGGGCTTCCGGAGTTGACGGCCCCGCTGCGCACGCCGTCCCCCTCGGCGTGCTCCACCGGGACGGGCTCGCCGGTCAGCGTCGACTCGTCCAGCACCGCCGGCCCCTGCTCCACCTGCCCGTCCACCGGGACCACCTCGCCCGGACGGACGAGCAGCCGGTCCCCGGGACGGACCCGGTCCACGGCGACGGTCTCCAGCCCGTCCGCGCCATGGCGGTGCGCCACGCGCGGCGCCATCGACAGCAGCGCGCCCAGGTCCCGGCGGGCGCGGCGCCCGGCGCGCTCCTCCAGCAGGCGGCCGCCGGTGATCATCACCGCGATCACGGCGCCCGCCAGGGGTTCGCCGACGGCGAGCGTGCCCGCCAAGGCGAGCAGGGCGATGACGTCGCTGCCGAACCTGCGGTGCAGGAGCCCGTCCAGCACCCACCAGGCGGCGGGGATGAGAACGATGACGGTGACCGCCGCCCACGCGACGTCGCCAGGCCCCGGCAGCCCCGCCCAACGCAGGGCCGCGCCCACCACCAGTCCGAGAGCTGCGGCGACGAAGAGGATCTCGGAAGCACGGCGCCTGAGCCCGCCGATGACGTCCATCCGCCCTCCCACGATCAGCGATGGGCCCTGTGCGCGGCGTCCATCGCCGCCACAAGCCGCGGCACGGCGAGCACGATCGCGCGCCGCCTAACGGTGTTCAGGGAAGCCTCGAGCCAGGGAGCCGTCGCGGTGCCCGCCGTCGCGACGCCGGGCACCGCGAGGTGCGGGCGCCGGCGCGGCCCGCCGGGTGCGGCCTCGCCGTGCCCCGTCCCGGGTGTTCCCGTGACCTCGCTTCTCACACGGGCCCCGCGAGCTCGGCGATGTCCTCGCTCGCGAGTCCGTGCAGCCGGTCGGCGAGGTCCGCCAGCGCCCGGCTGACGGCCAGCTCGTCGCCGATCTCCGGGATCCGGCGGTCGGCCGGGTTGCGGCGGGCGTGCCCGTGGCCGGTGGTCTTCTGCTCGCGGCCGGTGAACAGCACCGCGCGCACGTCGGTGTCGGTGGCGTCCTCGCTGATGTAGAGCTCCACGCTCCACTCCTTGGTCTCCATGGTCAACCTCCTCACCTGGGTGGCCTGCCTCCACTTCCATGCTCGGCGGCGACCCGCCGGCCGGCCCAGGGGCGAACGTCCCTCCCCGGGACGACCAACGACCCGTCGCCCGTCAGGACCGCATGCTTCGGCCCTCGGCCCGCCCCGTGCCGGGCGAGGGGGCCAGGAGGCGGGTGCGTGCCGTCTGGAGCCGATCGGCCATGACCTCCGCGAAGCGGCGGGTCAGCTCGTAGCCGAGCGACGGATCGACGGCGCACAGGACCCGGACCAGCCGCCCGTCGAACTCGACGGCTTCGACGGGCGTGCTCGCCACCGCTCCGAACCGCCACCGGTACGGCGGGAACATCCATGACCATCCGACGACCGCGCCGGGACCCAGCGTGTCGACGGCGACCGAGCCGCCTCCGGGAAGCCGCGAGTCGAGGTCGATCGTCCCGTCGCGGATGATCCAGAACCGCTCCGCGGGTTCGGGCTCGGTGGCCAGGCGCCGGCCCGCCGGGAACCCGGTGAGCCGGGCGGCGGTCGCCAGCCTGCCGAGGTCGGCACCGCGCATGCCGCTCAGGAAGGGCTCCCGCGCCAGTTCCCCCGTCGCCAAGGCCATGATGCTCACCCCCAGCCGCCGCGATCCGCCTGCTCAGACCGCGGGAACGGCGCCGAGCACCTCCAGCTCGACCCGCGGCGGGTCGAGCATCGAGTTCTGCACGGTGCAGCTCGCCACGGCGGCCTCCAGGCCCCTCAGCGCCGCCGCCGGGAGGTCGACCGGGGGGCGCAGATGGAGGCGGACCCGCGCGACGCGCGCGGGGACGCCCGGGTTCATCGCGAAGTCGGCGGTGATCTCCAGTCCGGTGGCCGGTAGCGCGCGTCCCGCGAGGTAGCGGCGGGCGTAGTGCGCCGCGCACGCCGCCAGGGCCGCCACGAACAGTTCGACCGGCGTCGGGCCCTCGTCCATGCCGCCCGAGGTGTACGGCTGGTCCACGCCGATCACATGGTCCCGGATGAGCACGGTGAAGGCGTCGTTCTCACGGTGGACGACCTTGATCTCCTGCATCGGAGGGTCGCCTCCCTCATTCGTTTCGTCGTTTGCCCTTCACCTACAGCCTCACCTGCGGCGGCACCGCGCATGAGTGCCGAAGGTCCCGCCCGGCAGGGCTGGAGGACCCGTCTCGGCGGTCAGGCCGGGGCGACCACGGCGACGGGGCAGTGGGAGCGGTGCAGCATCGCGTGGCCGACGGATCCGAGCAGCAGCCCGACGAAGCCTCCGCGCCCTCTCGAACCCACGACGAGCAGGTCCGCCTGCTCGGAGGCGCGTACCAGCGCGGGCGCGGCGCGGCCGTGGACGACCTCGGGGACGATCTCGACGTCGGGGAACTTCGCGCGCCATCCGGACAGGCACTCGCTGAGGACCCGCTCCTCCCCCTCCGTGACCAGCTCCGGGTCATAGACCAGGGGCTGCATGTCTCCGCGGCCCGTGGAGATCGGATGAGGCCAGGCCAGCACCGCGTGCAACCGGGCCCTACGCACGGATGCCTCCGCGAAGGCTAATCCGACCGCTTCCGTGGAGGCCGGCGAACCGTCCACGCCGAGCGCGACCTCGCCGTGGTCGCCGGACGGCCCGTCACGGACGACGACCGCCGGGCAGCGCGCGTGGGAGGCGACCTGGACCGCCACCGAGCCCAGGATCGGCCCTCCGACACCGCCCCGGCCGCGGCACCCGACCACGAGCATGAGCGCGTTCTCGGCCCTGTCGACGAGCAGTTCGGCGGCCTGCCCGCCGACCTGCTCTCCCGTGACGTCCAAGCCGGGGGCCCGTTCGCCCGCCCGGTCGACCGCGTATCCGACGATGTCCTCACCGCCGTGCAGGAGCCATGCCCGCATCGCCCCCGCCCGGGGGTCGACGGGCACGTCGAACAGCCAGGGCGTGATGACGTACAGGATCCGCAGCGGGGCGTTCCGGCGGACCGCTTCGTCCGCCGCCCAGTCCACGGCGAGCAGGCTCTGCTTGGATCCGTCGACCCCGACGACGATCCCGTTCATGCGCTCACCCCCTCGGACCTCACTACCCCCGGCGGCGTTCGTCAGCCGTGCGACCCGCTCGGCGCGTGCCGTTCGATCACGGCGTCCGAGGCGGGGAAGTACGTGCTCTCGTGACCGTCGTCCCACTGGACGACGTAGGGCGGCTCGCCGTCGCGGCCGTGCACGTCGAGGATCAGCGCCCTGCGGGTCGGCTCCCCCGCCAGGTGGCCGTGAACGATCACCCAGTCGCCCTTGTTCGCCTTCATGTCGTCTCCTTCGTCCGACGGCCGGTCTCGCCGTCACCTCCAGCGTGGTCACGGGCGCTTCTCGCGTGCAGGGGCCGAAGGTCCCGGCTTCACCGGTGCCTACGTCCCCTGGGCTCCGCCCCTACCGGGTGAAGGAGGCCCTGCGACGCCCGACATCCCGGACTTCCACGGACACGCACGGGACTTTGGTCCCTGGAGCCCGCTCCGTCCCTCGCCGGAGGCTTGGAAAGCCGCGCGGCGAGGGGGACAGGAGACGATTCCGATGAACACGACGTCCGGACGGCCCACGCCGTCCGCGCAGCTGCGAACCACGGTCCGGCCCGGGGCGCCCCCGCGCGTCGTCGTGGCCGGAGAGCTCGACATCCTCACCGCCGCGCGCCTGGAGGAGCTGCTCACCGAGATCATCGAGAACGGCTCACCGCGGGTCGAGATCGACGTCCGCGACCTGGTGTTCTGCGACGCCAGCGGACTGGGGGCGCTGGTCGCCGTCGACGAGATCGCCGCGCGGCGGGGCGGCGGCCTGACGCTGACCAACGCCCGGCCGCTGCTGCGCAGGATCCTGCGGGCGACCGGCCTCGACCGGCGCTTTCCCGTGGGCGAGCGAGCCGAAGGCGGGCACCCGGCATGACGACCGTGATCGAGACCCGTGGCTCACCAAGCGCTACTGGCGGACGACGGCGCTCGACGAGCAGGGCGAGGTGCTCGAGGCAGCGCCCCACCGGCTCCCACGCGAACGGCGCGGCGCTCAGCCGGGCGCGGTGCGGCGGCGGTGCCAGCGGCGCAGTTCGTCGGTGCCCCAGACGATGAAGGGGAACGCGGCGATGATGCCGAGGACGTCCGGTGGCAGCCCGGCGGTACCGAAGACGTGCTGCACGGGCGGCACGTAGATCAGCACGGCGGCGAAGAGCAGTTCGAAGCCGATCCCGGCGAGCAGCAGCGGGTTCGAGGTGAGACCGACCTGGCGCAGCGAGGCGTGATCGGTGCGGACGGCCACCGCGGCGCCGACCTGGCAGGCGACCAGGCCGGTGAAGGTGGCGGTGGTCGCCGTCAGGTAGACGTGGTGGAGCGGCGCGCCCTTCCCGGTCGCGTCGCCCGGGTGCCAGCCGGCCTTCAGCAGGACGTAGAAGAAGATCCCCATGACCAGGGTCGCCGACACCAGCCCGAGGTAGCCCCAGGCGCGGACCAGCATGCCGCGCGAGATGACGCGCTCGGACGCCGCCCGGGGCGGACGGTTCATGATCCCGGGCTCGGCGGGTTCGCGGCCGAGGGCCTGCGCGGGGACGGTGTCGGTGCCGAGGTCGATCGCGAGGATCTGCAGGACGGTGAGCGGCAGCGGCACGAGACCGCCGCTGAGCGCGAAGACCAGGAACGGCACGACCTCGGGGACGGCGTGGGCGAAGATGTACTGGATGAACTTGCGGACGTTGTCGTAGACGCGGCGTCCGGACTCGATCGCCGTCACGATGGTGGCGAAGTTGTCGTCGGTCAGCACCATGGTCGACGCCTCGCGGGCGACGTCGGTGCCGGACCGTCCCATGGCGACGCCGATGTGGGCCTGGTGCAGGGCCGGGGCGTCGTTGGCGCCGTCCCCGGTCATCGCGACGATCTGCCCGTGGGCGCGCAGGGCGTCGGCGACCTTGAGCTTGGTCTCCGGCGAGGAGCGGGCGAAGACGATCTCGGCGGGGCCGGTGAGCAGCTCGTCCAGCTCGTGGTCGTGCACCTCCTCGGACTCGGCGACCACGCGCAGTTCGGGGACGCCGATGCCGACCTCGCGGGCGACGGCCGCCGCCGTGGTCCCGTTGTCGCCGGTGACGATGTGGACGCGCAGGCCCGCGTCGTGGCAGCGGCGGACCGCGGCGGCGACCTGGGGACGCGGCGGGTCGTACAGGCCCACCAGCCCGATCAGCCGCAGGTCCTTCTCGACGTCCTCCCGCTTTCCCGGCACCGGCCGCCCGGACGGCAGCTCGCGAGCAGCCACCGCGAGGACCCGCAGGCCCTTCTGCGCGAGCTCGTCGACGGCGGCGAGCACCCGGGCCCGCTGGTCCTCGGCGAGGTCGGCGTGGCGGAGCACCGACTCCGGGGCGCCCTTGACGGAGACGAGAAGCCGGCCGTCCCGCTGCGCGACCGTGGACATCAGCCGCAGCCGGGCGTCGAAGCGGAAGATCGCGCGGCGGTGGGAGTCCCGGTCGGCGAGCCGCCGCGGCGCGTCCGGGCCGGCGCCCTCGACGAGGGCGATCTCCGTCGGGTCCCCCTGCAGCGCGCCGTCCTCGGCGCAGGAGACCGCCGTGCAGTCGGTGATCGCCCGTGCCAGGTCCGGCGGCGGCGGGCGGTCCTCCGACGCCGTGACCGTTCCGGCGTCGGGGGTCCAGTAGGTGTGCAGCCGCATCCGGTTCTGGGTGAGCGTGCCGGTCTTGTCGGTGCAGATCACGTTCGTCGACCCGAGGGTCTCGACGGCGCTGAGGCGCTTGACCACCGCGCCCTGCCTGGCCAGGACCCGGACGCCGACCGCCAGGGCCAGCGTGATGGTGGGCAGCAGCCCCTCGGGGACGTTGGCGACCAGCAGCCCGATGGCGAACACCAGCGCGTCCCGCAGCGGCAGGCCGACCAGCGCCCCGATCAGCAGGAAGACGGCGCCCATCCCGACGGCGACGCCCGCGATCAGCCAGGCGACCTTCTTCACCTGGCTCTCCAGGGGGCTGTCCTGGCGCGGGGCGCGCTGGCTGAGCGCCGCGATGCGGCCGAGCTCGGTGTGCCCGCCGGTGGCGAACACGATCGCCCGCGCCTCTCCCCCGGTGCAGGTCGTCCCGCTGAAGACGAGGTTCGGCTCGCGCAGGAGCGCGATCCCCTCCCGTCCGGGGGCCGCGACGCGCTCCACGGGGGCCGACTCCCCGGTGAGCATGGACATGTCCAGTTCCAGGGCGCCGTCGGTGAGCCGGGCGTCGGCGGGGACCTTGTCGCCCTCTTCGAGCACCACGAGGTCGCCGGGGACGAGGTCGGCGACGTCGACGGCCTGCCGCCGCCCGTCCCGGACGGCGTGGGCCCGTTCGGGCAGGTAGGCGGCCAGCGCCTCGACGGCCCGTTCGGCCTGGTGCTCCTGCAGGAGCGCGAAGGCCGCGTTCACCAGGATCACCGCGAGGATCGCCCATCCCAGCACCTGCGTCCCGGCGATGAAGGCCAGCGCGCCGGCGCCCCACAGCAGCAGCGCCAGCGGATGCGCCAGCTGGCCCGCGAGCAGCCGGACGAACGAGGTCTTCTCGTGCCGGCGCACCTGGTTCGGCCCGTACACCGCGAGCCGCCGCGCAGCCTCCCGCGCCGACAGCCCGCGGTCCCCCGTCCCGAGCTCCTTGCGGAGCAGCGGCAGCGGCTCCTCCGGGTTCGCCGCGGCCGCCGCGTCCGGCTCCGGCTCGGGGCGCGCGACGGAATGATGTCCCATGGATCTCATGCTCGCCACCCTGTGATCAGCGGGGCAGGGCCGAACGCCGGGCGCGCGGCGGGCCGAAGGTCCTTCAGGCCGTACCCCCGCCGAAACCGGGGTAACTCCCGCGCGGACCGCCCCCGGCAGGGCGCCGGGATCAGCGGAGGCGGCGCAGATACGGATCCCAGACGCGGTTCGGGGCCAGGCGGATGCGCGCGTCGACGGCCACGACGCCGTCCGGTCGGACGATCGTCGGGTTGAGGTCCAGTTCGGCGATCTCCGGATGGTCGGCCACGAGCCGGGAGAGCCGGAGCAGCGCGTCCCGCAGCGCCGGGAGATCACCGGCGGGGCGGGCGGGATGACCGGCGAGGACCGCGGACACCCGCGGCTCGCGGGCCATTTCCCCGGCCTCCCGTTCGGTGAGGGGCGCGAGCCGCGCGGTGCGGTCGGCGAGGGCCTCGGTGTCGACGCCGCCGGCCCCGAAGATCACGACCGGGCCGAAGACGTCGTCCTGGACGGCGCCGCACAGGACCTCGACGCCCTCGGCGGCCATCCGCTGCACGATCACGCCCCGGAGCCGGTCCCCGAACCGGTCGGCCAGCCACCGGTACGCGTTGCGGACGTCCTTGGTCCCGCGCAGGTCGAGCTGCAGCGCCCCGGCCGCGGTCTTGTGCAGGACGCCCTCGGCATCGGCCTTCAGCACCACGGGACCACCGAGTTCGTCCGCCGCGGCGATCGCCTCCCGCTCGCCGCGCACCCAGCGCCATGGCGCGAGGGGCAGCCCGTAAAGCTCCAGCAGTTCGAACGCCTGGACGGGCGGCAGCCAGCCGCCCTCCGGCGCGTCCGCCAGGAAGCCGCCGATGAGCCTTGCGGCCTCGCCCGCATGCAGCCCCGGCAGCTCAGGCGGCAGGCCGGGGGCCTCGTCGCGCCGCCGCGCGTAGGACCAGCCGTGCGCCAGCGCGCGAGCGGCGCTCTCCGGGTAGGCGTAGCAGGGAACGCCCTGATCGGAGATCAGCACCGTCTCCGCCTGCCCCAGGACCACGGCGGCCACCGGCTTGGCGCAGCCGTCGAGCGCGCCCGTCAGGTCCGCCAGGGCGGTGGGCGCCACGACCGCGAGCACCGCGTCCACCGACGGGTCGTCCGCGACCAGCCGGATCGCGCGTTGGAAGGTCTCGGCGGAAACGGCCGCGGTCGTGTCGACGGGATCGGCGACCGAGGAGCACGCGGGCAGCGCCGCGCTGAGCCGGCTGCGCGTCGCCGCTCCCAGGGCCGGGATGGTGAGGCCGGCGTCGACGCAGGCGTCGGCGGCCAGGACGCCGGCGCCCCCGGCGTTGGACACCACCGCCACGCGCGGCCCGGCCGGCGGCGCCTGGCTCGCCAGCAGCGCGGCGGCGTCCACCAGCTCGCCGAGGTCGTCGGTGGCGACGATGCCCGCCTGCTCGAACAGGGCCCGGCGGGTGGCCTCCGGCGTGGCGGCGGCGGCCGTGTGCGACGCCGCCGCCTTCGTGCCCGGCCCGGAGCGCCCCGCGAGGACCGTGAGCAGCGGCATGCGGGCCGCCACCCGGCGCGCCGTGCGGGCGAACTTGCGCGGGCTTCCGAACGACTCGACGTGCAGCAGGCCCAGCCGCGTGGTCCGCTCCGACTCCCACCACATGAGCAGGTCGTTGGCGCTGACGTCGTACTTGTCGCCGAGGGAGGCGAACGACGACACGCCGATGCCGAGGCGGGAGAGGTGGTCGATCAGCGCGATGCCGACGCCGCCCGACTGCACCGCCACCCCGGCGACGCCGGCGGCGGGGCGGCGGGCCGCGAACGTCGCGTCCAGCCCGGTGCCGGTGTCGGCCACTCCGAGGCAGTTGGGGCCGACCAGCCGGATGCCGTGCTCCCGGCAGGCCGCCAGCAGCTCGGCGCCCTGGTCGGCGGTGAGCCCGGACGTGATCACGACGATGGCCGGGATGCCGAACGCGCCGCATTCGGCCGCCGCGCCGGTGACCGCGTCGGCCGGGACGGTGATGATCGCGAGATCGACGGGCTCGGGCAGGCCGGACACCGCGGCCGCGCACGGCGCTCCGTGCAGCTCGGTGCCGGCGGCGTGCGGATTGACCGCGTAGAGCCGTCCCGTGTAGCCGCCCGCCGCGATGTTGCGCAGGACGGACGCGCCCACCGTGCCCGCCTGCCGGCTCGCGCCGACGACCGCGACGGCGCGGGGCCTGAACAACGGCATCAGGCTGGCGACGTCGGCGCTCCGCTCGCGCTCGGCCACCACGTCCAGGTAGTGCTCATCGGACACCAGCGGCATCGTGACCTCGACGACGCCCGACGACGCGCGGCGCTTGGCGGGCATGCCGGCATCGGCGAAGACCCGCAGCATCGGGGCGTTCTCGGCCAGGGTGTCGGCCCGGAACGCCATGATCCCGTTCGCCCGGGCCAGCGATCCCAGGTGCTCCAGCAGCAGGGTGCCGACACCGCGGTGGTGCATCCTGTCGGCGACCGCCATCGCGACCTCGGCCTCGCCGGGCGCGTCGGATGGCTCGTACTCCGCGATGCCGATGAGCTCGCCGCGGAGCCAGGCGCCCAGCGCCCCGTGGCCCGGACCGTCCGGGCGGCAGACCTGGTCGGCGATCCGGTCGGCCATCGCCCTGTTCAGCCCGAAGAAGCGCAGGTAGAGGCTCTCGTCGCTGAGGTCGCGGTGCAGCGCGCACACCGCCTCGCGATCGGCTCCGGTGAGCGGTCTGATCTCGACCTGTGTGCCGTCGGTCAGCAGCGCGTAGAAGTGCCCGGTGGACGTTCGTGCCCTCATGGGCCCAGCCTCCGGCGGGCGGGTCCCCGGGTCAGCGCCCGAACGTCACCGCGCACCGGGACCTTCGGCCCTCGTGACGGCGGCCGGGACCTTGGTCCGGTGCGCCCGGGACCGAAGCCCGGCGACTCATCGGGGTCGCGGGTGATCGACTGATGACGCGGTACGGCGGGGGTACGCCCGTCCTGCCAGCACCATCACGCCGACGCGCCCGCCCTGCTCGCGGGCGGCGCGGGCACCAGAATCGAGGCGCCATGACCACCGGACTCCAGACTCTCGACACCGACGCCTGCCTGACGTTGCTGCGCGGCGCCGCGGTCGGCCGGATCGCGTGGGCCGGGGACGACGGCACCGCCTCCGTCCTGCCGGTGAACTTCGTCATGGACGGCACCGCGGTGGTGTTCGCCACGGCGCCCGGCGCCAAGATGGACGCGGTCCAGGCGGGACGCCCTCTGACCTTCGAGGCCGACGACCTCGAACCGGCACTGCGGACCGCGTGGAGCGTCATCGTCACCGGCCCCGCCGAGGTCGTCACCGACCCGGCCGAGACCGAACGGCTGACATCGCTGCCGCTCGCCCCCTGGGTGCCCTCCCCCAAGCCGTTCTTCGTCCGGCTCACCCCCGAGAAGATCACCGGACGCCGCATCCCCCTGCATCCCGGCGGCGTCACGACCGAGCACATCGACCCCGGCGACGAACCGGGCTGATCCCTAGTGCCGCCGGCCCGCGCGGCGCCGGTGCGGGCGCGCGCCGTCGTCCTCGTCGTAGTCGAGCGCGTTGATCACCCTGACGACGCCGTCGACGGAGGCCGTCAGGCGTTCGGCGATCGGGACGAGGCTCGCCACGGGCACCCGGCCTCGCAGGGCCACCACGCCGTCGCGCACGTCGACCTCCACCTCGGCGGGGTCGAGCCAGAGGCTCTGGATGACGATCTCGTGGATCACCTCGTCGCGGATCTCCGCGTCCGTCCTCAGGAAGACGCTCAGCAGGTCGGCACGGCTGACGATGCCGACCGGACGGCCGTCGGCGTCCACGACCGGGAGCCGCTTGAAGCCGTGGCGGCACATCGATCGCGCTGCTTCGGCGACCGGGGCGTCCGCGGTCGTGGTGACCGGCGGCGAGCTCATGGCCTCCCCGGCCGTGGTGGCGCCGGCCCCTTGCCGCTCAAGGCGTTGCTTCCGCCCCGGCCCCCCTCGGCCGGCCGCCGCCTTGCGGAGCAGGTCCGCCTCGGTGACCACGCCGACGAGGCGCCCCTCCCCGTCCACGACGGGCGCCCCGCTGATCTCGCGATCGGCGAGAGCGGCGATCACGTCCCTGAACGCATCGTCGGGCGACACCGTCACGACATCGGATGTCATGACCGTCCCCACTGTCGGTCGCTTCATCTGGCAGGGCTCCCTTCCAAGGTGTCGGCCGCGCACGAGGCCGTGAGCATGCGGTCGGGCAGAACGCGGACCCGTGATCAGCGGGAGGGGACGACCGCCACCGGGCACTGCGCGTGGTGCGAGACCCCGTGGCTGACGGAACCGAGCCGGGGCGAGGTCCAGTGCCAGTCGCGGGCGCCGACCACCAGAAGGCGGGCCTCGCGCGAGGCCCTGGACAATGCGGTCACCGGATGCTCCAGAACGATCTCGTCGACGACGTCGACTGCCGGGTATCCGCCTCGCAGTGGCCGGCAAGCGGCGATGACCGCTCTCCTCAGGTCCGCCTCGATCTGCTCGACGTCGGCGTAACCGGCGTCGAGGAAGGTCGCGAGGCTCTGCCACGCGTGGACGACGCGGAGCCGGGCACCGTGGAGCGCGGCGGCGTCGAAGGCGTAGTCGAGGATCGCGCCGGCTTCCCGTACCGGGTCGATGCCCACGAGGACCTCGCCGCCCTCGGCGGCGTCCCCGCGCACGATCACCACCGGGACGGTGGAGCGCTCGGCCATGCGCAGGCTTGTACTACCCAGTCGCAGGGCGGCGAAATCGCCCAGGCCACGACTTCCCAGGACCAGCTCGAACGCGTTCTCCGACTCCGCTCCCAGCGCCTGCCAGGTCTCCCCGGTCACCAGAACGGTCGTCGTCTCCAGGTCCGGCCATCGCTCCCGGACGCGTTCACCAGCGGCCGCCAGCACCCTTCGGCCCACGCAGGTGGTGGGCTCGGCGGTGCCGGACCGCGCGATAAGAGGCGCCGTGTTCGGCCGGCTCTCGATGGCGTGGACGATGTGCAGGGGACGTTCACGCAAGACGGCTTCAGCGGCGGCCCAGTCGAGGGCACGCGCCGCCTCATCGGAACCATCGGTGCCGATCACGATCGGTACGCCCATCGCGTTCACCCCCCATCAACAACCTCACCACCTGCGCAGGCACGACGCACAGGGCCGAAGGACCCGCCCGTACCTCGGCCTGGAAAACCCCGCCGTGCCCTGGGAGCCGGGGCCTTCGACCGGCACGTTTTCGGCGCCCGTTTCAGCGGGGAGGTCTCTTACGCGGCTACACCGTCCCGGCCGTCGTGCGGACCGGTAGGCGGTACGGAAGCGAGCACTGGGACCGCCTCATGCGCCGCCAGGAGCGGGCCGAAGGTCCCGGCCGCGGGGGACGCTCGGCACTGATCTCCCGGCCGGCCGGTTGCGACGCTGGAAACGACCAAGGGAGGTCGTCAATGCAGATCATGCCCCAACACCGCTCCGTCGTCGTCGGCGTGGACGGATCCCCCAACTCCCTGGCCGCGCTCCACCGCGCCGCCCGGGAAGCCCTGGAGCGGCACGCCCGCCTAGACGTCGTCCGCGTGGTGAACAACGACACCACCCCCACGCCCCGCCCCCTGCGCGCCGCCAAGGAATGGCTGCGCCTGCGCGACCTGGTCGCCCGCACCATCCCCCACACCCAGCACCTCACCACCCGCCTCAAGATCACCCACGGCAGGCCCGGCGAGGCACTGGCGAAAGCCGCCGAAAACGCCGAACTCCTGGTCATCGGCGCGCGCGTCAACTCCGAACACGGCAACCCCTTCGGCGGCGACACCGTCCCCGTCGCCCGCGAACTGGCACGCTGCCCCGTCGTGATCTGCGCCGACCAGACCCCCGCCTCCCACGAAGTCCCGTGAGTCCCCGGCACCCCATCTGGAGGCGGCCATGAAACGCCGGACGGTCAAGGACGTCATGACCGCCGAGGTGGTGACGGCGGTCGAGGACACCACGTTCGCCGAGATCGCCGACGCGCTGGCCGAGCACCGCATCAGCGGCGTTCCCATCGTCGATGACGACCGACGCGTCGTCGGCATCGTCACCGAAGCCGACCTGCTCCACAAGGAGGAGTTCAAGCCCGACGACGCCGGCGAGCGCCCGCTGCGGGGCCGCCACCGGCACCACGCCCTCGCCAAGGCCCGCGCCGTCGACGCCCGCGGCCTGATGAGCGCGCCCGCCGTCACGGTGAGGCCGGACGCCACCGTCGCTCAAGCCGCGCGGCTGCTGGCCTCCCACGGCTTCAGGGCCGCGCCCGTCGTCGACGAGAGCGGAACCCTGTGCGGCATCGTCTCCCGGCGCGACCTGCTGACCGTGTTCCACCGCAGCGACGACGACATCCGCGACGAGATCGTCTACGACGTGCTGGTGTCCCGGCTCTGGCAGGACCCGTCCGAGGTCCACGTCGAGGTCCGCGAAGGCGTCGTCCGGCTCTCCGGGCGCATGGAGCTGAAGAGCCTCATCCCCATCGTGGTGCGGATGACCGCCGCGACCGAAGGCGTCGTGGACGTCGTCGGCGACCTCGCCTACGAGCGCGACGACACCCGCCCGACCGCCTACCCGAGAGCGTGAGACGCGATGCCCGACCAGGTGAGCGCGGCCGTGAGCGAGACCCACAGCGGCGTCGTCTTCTTCGTCGGAGACCGGGCCTACAAGCTGAAGAAGCCGCTCGACCTCGGCTTCCTCGACTTCAGCACCCGGGAGCGGCGCGAGCGCGCCTGCCACGAGGAGATCCGGCTCAACCGGCGGTTCGCGCCCGACGTCTACCTCGGCGTCTGCGACGTCCACGGCCCCGACGGCGACGTCCGCGATCACCTGGTCGCCATGCGGCGGATGCCCGCCGACCGGCGCCTGTCCACCCTCGTCAAGGCGCATGAGCCCGTCGAGGACGCGCTGCGCGACACCGCCCGCATCCTGGCCGCGTGGCACGCCGAGGCGCCGCGCGGCCCGCAGATCTCCGCGCAGGAGACCCGCGACGCCGTGAGGTCCCGCTGGAACGACAGCTTCCAGCAGGTCCGAGCCCTGCCGGGCCGCGCCGTCGCCGACCCGGCCGCGACCGAGATCGAGCGGCTCGCCACCGCGTTCCTCGCCGGCCGCGAGCCGCTCTTCAACGCCCGCATCGCCGAGGGGCGCGTCGTGGACGGCCACGGCGACCTGCTGGCCACCGACGTCTTCTGCCTCGACGACGGCCCGCGCATCCTGGACTGCCTGGAGTTCGACGAGCGCCTGCGCTGGCTGGACGGCCTCGACGACGCGTCCTTCCTCGCGATGGACCTCGAACGTCTCGGTGCGCCGGACCTCGCCGAGCGGTTCATCGGCTGGTACACCGAGTTCGCCGCCGATCCCGCTCCGCCCTCGCTGCGCCACCACTACGTGGCCTACCGGGCCTTCGTCCGCGCCAAGGTCGCCTGCCTGCGCCACGCCCAGGGCGACGACCGCGCGGCCGCCGAGGCCCGCGGATACGCCGATCTCGCCCTCCGCCACCTGCGCGCCGGAAAGGTCGACCTGGTCCTCGTCGGCGGGCTGCCCGGAACCGGGAAGACCTCCCTGGCCGGTGCCCTCGCCGACCGGCTCGGCTGCACCCTCCTCAGCAGCGACCGCGTCCGCAAGGAGCTGGCCGGGATCTCTCCCGAGACGCCGGCCGCCACCCCCTACGGCACCGGCATCTACACGCCCGATTGGAGCCGGCGCACCTACCGCGAACTCGCCGAACGCGCCGCACGGCTGCTCCGCCTGGGCGAAACGGTCATCCTCGACGCCTCCTGGACCGACAAGGCCGAACGGGACCTCATCGCCGCCGTCGCGCACCGCGAGCACGCCGACCTCGTCGCCCTCCGCTGCGACGCGCCCGAGGCCCTGGCCGTCGAACGCATCCGGCAGCGCACGCACGGCATCTCCGACGCGGACGGCGACATCGCGCTCGCCATGACCGCCCATGCCTCGCCCTGGCCCGAGGCCACCACGATCGACACGAGCGGCACCGTGCCCGCGGCCCTCGAACAGGCACTCCCGATCGTCCGTCCCCACGGCGCCGAGCTCGTGTGGCCCCGCCGCCCGTTCCTCTCCCCCGGCTGAGCCGCCGGCCGGAGCCCGGATCGAGCCGCTACAACGAGCGCTTACCCGTGGTGGATCCACACCGCATCGGGCCGGTGAGCGGTCAGCCGTCCTTGAGCGGGACGCGCCAGGCCAGGATCGTGCCGCCGCCGGGCCGCGGCCGGGTGGTGCAGGAACCCCCGCACGCCTCGGCGCGGTCGGTCATGTTGCGCAGACCGCTGCGGCGGCCGCCCTCGCCGATGCCGACCCCGTCGTCCTCCACGCGCAGCGTCAGGTCGTCGCCGACATCGATGGCGACGACGGCCTCCCCGGCGTGTGCGTGCCGCGCCACGTTCGACAGAGCCTCGCGCACGACCGCGAGCAGCTGCTCGCCGGTCTCCTCATCGACGGCGGTGTCGAGCAGGCCGTCGAGCCGGACGGACGGAGAGAACCCCAACTGCTCGGCGGCACTGTCGACCAAGGCGTGCACGCGGCTGCGCAACGACTCCTCGTCCCCGGTCGCCTGCAGCGCGAAGATCGACGAGCGGATCTGCCGGATGGTGTCGTCGAGATCGTCCACGGCCCGCTGGACCCGGACCGCGACCTCCCGCTTCTGGGTGATCTTGATCGCGGCCATCAGCGTCATCGCGGTGGCGAACAGCCGCTGGATGACGGTGTCGTGCAGATCCTTGGCGATCCGGTCCCGGTCCTCCAGCAGCGTCAGACGCTCGGCGTCGCGGCGCCGCTCGGCCAACTCCAACGCCACCGCCGCCTGCCCGGCGAACGCCTCCAGCAACCGCTGCGTCCCCTCGGAGAAAGGCGGCTCGCCGGGCGCGTTGATGACCGTCAGGACACCGCGGGCGGACGACCCGACGCCCAGCGGCACCGCCAGCAGCGGGCCGATCTCCACCTCGACCGGGGTGCCGGCCTCCCGGACCGCCCCCGCCCCGTCGGCCAGGCGCAGCGACGCCCCCTCCTGGAACACCCTCCCGGCGATCGAGTGCCCCTTGGGCAGCCGGACCCCGCGGACCCGGCCCGCGTCGGCGCCGTCGGCGGCCTCCACCGTGAACTCCCCGCTCGCCTCGTCGATCAGCGACACGGTGGCCAGCCCCGCATCGGAGACCTGCCGGGCCCGCGCCGCGACCAGCGAGGTGACCTGGTGGGTGTCGGTACCCGACAGCAGTGTCGTGGAGACCTCCGCGGAGGCCTCCAGCCAGCGCTCGCGCCGCCGCGTCTCCTGGTAGAGGCGGGCGTTCTCGATCGCGACGCCGGCCGCCGTCGCCAAGGCCGTGACGACGACCTCGTCCTCCTCCTCGAAGACGCCGCCGCCGGCCTTCTCCGTCAGGTAGAGGTTGCCGAACACCTCGTCGCGGACCCGGATCGGGACGCCCAGGAACGTGCGCATCGGCGGATGGTCGGCCGGGAAACCGTAGGACTCGGCATGCTCGGACAGGTCCGCCAGCCGCAGCGGCCGCGGGTCCTTGATCAGCAGGCCCAGGATGCCGTGGCCGTGCGGCCAGTGGCCGATCGCCGCGATCTCGTCCTCGGTGACCCCGACGGTGATGAACTGGACGAGCCGCTCCCCCTCCTCGTCGATCACCCCCAGCGCGCCGTAGCGCGCGTCGACCAGCGTCGTCGCGGCCTCGATGATCCGCCGCAGCACCGTCTCCAGGTCCAGCTCGCCGCCGATCGAGACCACGGCCTCCAGCAGCGCGTGCACCCGGTCACGGGTCGACCGCGCGGCTTCCAGCCGCGTCTGGAGTTCGGCCAGCAGGTCGTCCAGCTGCAACTGGGGGAGGATCAGCCGTGCCTTGTCCCCGCCCGGCCCCGGCTCTGCGGTCACGTCTTCCAGTATCACCGATCGGCGACCGCGAACCCAGGCCGGGGGACGGTCGGCCGTGACGCGACAGCAGCGCGTAGACGCAGGGTCATCCACCTGTGACCGGCCGTTCACTTCATGCGCGGGCGGCGAGCGGGATCACGGCTCCTCGACCAGCACGTCCTCGACCGGGCGCCGCACGGTCGCCAGCTCCTCCCCAACGGGCACGCCCAGACGCAGGAGCATCTGCGGATGGGCGTCGCCGCAGAAGTGCGTGCAGATGAAAGCGCGCAGCTCGGGAACCTGCAATGCCTGCGTGTGATAGGCGGCCGACAGATCGTGCTCGGCCGCGCACAGCAGCAGCCGCTCCAGCGCCTGACCGGCCCGCAGCCACGCCGCCGGGGTGTCCTCGGCCGTCACCAGCAGCAGGACGATCCCCGCGAGCGCGGTGCCGTCGTCATCGGCGGGCTCGACGCCCCACCCCTGACCGCGGGCGAAGTCCCGCGGCGCGAAGTGCGGTTCCGTCCGAGGCGTCCGCACGGGGTAGGAGATCTCCTGGACACCGTCCTTGCGCGCCGTGGCGGGCGACGGCGCCCAGCGGGCCATCTCGGTCGAGTAGGCGGGCGTGCGGCGCTGGACGTGCTCGGCCGCGTCGGTCAGCGCGGCCAGGGCCCCCAGCACGTGGGCGTCGACGGCCTGGATCACCCGCGCCCCCTCCTGCTCGGCCGCGCGCAGCAGGGCCGTGACCACACCGGACGGCACCGGTTCCGGCCGGAACCCGCCGCGGTGGCTGTGCCGCCGCTCGATCTGCGCGTACTCGCCCTCGACCTCCCTGGAGACCGCCGCGTAACCGCGTTCCACCTCGACGTCGGCCAGCAGATTCGGGCGGTCGGCGTCCGGCTGCGGTCGCACGACCGGCTCGAACCCGCGCTTGCGCAGTGACAGCCGCAGGTTGTACAGGGCCGCGCCGCAGCTGATCAGCATCTCCCGGCCCTGCGGGTCGGCGACGTCCAGGCGGCGGTCCGGGTCGGCGCGCAGGCTGATCCGGGATCCGCGCACGCCGAACAGCCACGGCTGGGTGTTGTGCACCGACGGTGCTCGGATCGCGTCCTCGACCGCACCGCGGATGACGTCGTCGACGCCCGCGGGCACTTCGCTCCTGGTCCGCATCTGTCGCTCCTTCTCTCCTCCCTTCCAGCGCATCATCCGGGCCCTTACCTGTGACAGGGCCGAAAGTCCATCGCGGCCGACACCGTGCCGACCGGGGAGCCATCGACGCGCCGTGAGGCCGGACGCATGGGGGGTACGTCCGTGACACCACCAGCCGTCCAGGGGGAACGATCACCATGACGGGGTCGGACGCAAGTGAACGCCCGCACCAGAGGCCGAGGGGCGCTCATCCCTGGGACCTTCGCCCCTGCCGGGCGGCATGCCCGGCAGGGGACGGTGGAGCCGTCAGGAGGTACGGCCATGAGCATCGAGTACGCCCTCACCGCCCGCTACGCGCGCCGTGGGATCACCTCGGAGGAGTACAGCGAGCGGCTGGCCAAGCTCGGATGACGACCGCGCAAGCGCCGTACCGCACGCAGGCGGACGAGGTCGCGGCCGCGCTCGGCACCGACGCCGAGCGCGGTCTCGACGGTCCGGAAGCGGCGGAGAGGCTGACGCGGGACGGGCCGAACGAGCTGCCCGCGGCGCGCGGACAGGGGCCGGCGGCGCGGTTCCTGCTGCAGTTCCACAGCCCGCTGATCTACGTGCTGCTGGCGTCGGCCGCCGCGAGCGCGCTGCTGGGCGAGCACGCCGACGCCCTGGTCATCCTGGGCGTGGTGGCCGTCAACGCCGTCGTCGGGTTCGCCCAGGAGTCCCGCGCGGAGGCGGCGCTCACCGCGCTGTCCGCGCTGACCCGCACCACGGCCTCCGTCGTCCGGGACGGCGCGCCCGTGACCGTGCCGGCGGCCGAGCTGGTCCGCGGCGACCTCGTCGCGCTGGCGGCCGGCGACAAGGTCCCCGCGGACCTGCGCCTGCTGCGCACCGACGAGCTCTCGGTCGACGAGTCGGCGCTCACCGGCGAGTCCGTTCCGGTGCGCAAGGACCCGGCGGCGCTCGAGGAGACGGCGCTGGCGGACCGCCGCAACATGGCCTTCTCCGGGACGCTGGTCGCCAACGGGCAGGGCGCCGGGATCGTCGTGGCCACCGGTGCCGCCACCGAGATCGGCGACGTGCACCGCCTGATGCGGACCACGGGCACGGTCCAGACCCCGCTCACCCGCAAGATCGCCCGGTTCAGCAGGATCGTCACCGTCGCGATCCTCCTGCTGGCGGCGCTGACCTTCGGCATCGGCGTCCTGTACGGCCGCCCGCCCGCCGAAATGCTCACCGCCGCGGTGGCACTCGCGGTCGGCGCCATCCCCGAAGGGCTACCCGCCATCGTCACGATCACCCTCGCCTTCGGCGTCGCCCGGATGGCCCGCCGGGGGGCGATCGTCCGGCACCTCCCCGCGGTCGAGACGCTCGGCGGCACGACGGTCATCTGCACCGACAAGACGGGGACGCTCACCCAGAACCAGATGACGGTCACCGCCGTGTTCAGCGGCGGCCGCGAGTACACCGTCTCGGGCTCCGGCTACGCGCCCGCCGGCACCGTCGAACAGGACGGGCGGCCGGTCCGCCCGGCAGCGGATCCCGCGTTGCGCGAGACACTGCTCGCGGGCGCGGCCTGCAACGACGCACAGCTGTTCGAGGAGGACGGTGTCTGGCGCATCACCGGGGACCCCACCGAGGGCGCGCTCCTGACGAGCGCCGCCAAGGCGGAGATCGGCGGCGTGCCGCCCAGGACGGCCGCGCTTCCCTTCACCTCCGAGCGGCGCTTCATGGCCACCGCCCATGACGGCGGCATCGTCTACGCCAAGGGCCCGGTCGAGCGGATCCTGGAGCTCTGCGACGACCAGGCGGGGCCGGACGGCCTGCCGGAGCCGCTGGATCGCGCGGCCGTCACGGCCCGCGCCGAGGCGTTCGGCGGGCGGGCGCTGCGCGTCCTGGCGTTCGCGCGGGCGTCGTCCGACCGGCTCGATCCCCTGCCCCGCCTCACCTTCCTCGGCCTGCAGGCGATGATCGATCCGCCGCGTCCCGAGGCGGCGAGCGCCGTGCGGGCCTGCCGCGACGCGGGCGTGCAGGTCAAGATGATCACCGGGGACCACGCGGCGACCGCCGCCGCGGTCGGCGCCCGGATCGGACTCGGCGGCGAGGTGGTGACGGGGGCCGACCTGGCCGCCGGCCTCTCCCCGGAGCGGATCGGCGCGGCCTCGGTGTTCGCGCGGGTCTCCCCCGAGCAGAAGCTGCGGCTCGTCCGGACGTTCCAGGAGGCCGGCCACGTCATCGCCATGACCGGGGACGGCGTCAACGACGCCCCCGCACTCAAGCGCGCCGACATCGGCGTCGCCATGGGACGCGGTGGCACCGACGCCGCCCGGGAGTCGGCCGACATGGTCCTCACCGACGACGACTTCACCTCCATCGAGCAGGCCGTGGAGGAGGGGCGCGGCGTGTTCGACAACCTGGTGAAGTTCATCGTCTGGGCGCTGCCGTCGAACATCGGCCTCGGGCTGGTGCTGGTCGCCGCCATCGCCGCGAACGCCTCGCTGCCGATCCTGCCGCTCCAGGTGCTGTGGCTGAACATGACGGCCGTGCTGGTCCTCGGCCTGCCGTTCGCGGTCGAGCCCAGGGACGAGGCGATCATGCGGAGGCCGCCCCGCGACCCGTCGCTGCCGCTGCTCACCCGCGCCATGACCCTGCGGATCCTGCTGGTGTCGGGGATCCTGCTCGCGGGCTCGTTCGGCCTCCAGCACTGGGAACTGGCGCACGGGGCCCCTCCCGAGACGGCCCGGACGATCGTGGTGAACGTCTTCGCCGTCACGCTGATCGCCTACATGTTCAACTGCCTGTCCCTGGAGCGGCCGCTGCTGTGGCGCGGCGTTCGCCGCAACCCCTGGACGGCCGCCAGCGCCGCGGCCCTCTTCGCGATCCAGATGTTCTACACGTACACCCCCTTCATGCAGAGGGTCTTCCATTCGGCCGCGCTCGGCCTCGGCGCGTGGGCGCGGATCATCGTCTTCGCGGTGGCCGCCTACGCCCTCATAGAGATCATCAAGCGGCTCCAGCGCGGCTGACGTCTCCCCCGCGGCCGGGCTTCTCGGCCTCTTCTCGAAGGACCTTCGCCTCTGCGCGTCGCCCCCGCCACGGGCGGATCATGGGGCATGAGGACGGAACCGACACCTGGAGGAGTCATGGTCGCCCATCGCCCGCTGGAGAGGCGGGCCGTCGCCGAGGTGATGACCTTGGACCTTCTCACCATCTCCGAGTCCGAATCGGTGCTGATGGCGTGGGAGCTGATGTGCCAGGCGGGCGTCCACCACCTGCCGGTGGCCGACGACGAGGGAGGCTTCGTCGGCGTGGTCGACGCGCAGACCCTGACGGCCTCCTGGAACGCCTCCGGCCCCGAGCAGGCCCGGCGGGCCGTCACCACGCTCCTGCCGCCCGGACCTCCGGTGACGGTACCGCCCACGGCAACCGTGGCGGAGGCCGCCAGGGCCATGATGAAGGCCGGCCTGGACTACGTCCCGGTGACCGACGACCGGAACGTGCTCGTCGGGCTGCTCACGGCCCGGGACCTGGTGAGCGGGCTCGCCGGCGTCCATCGCGACGTCGGACCGCGCACCGGCGGGATGCCGTCCCTGTACCGGATCGAACCGGTGTTCCCCGCCGGGCTCCCCGGCCACCCGGACGCCGGGCGGATGGGACCGGACTAGCCGCGGCGCGGAGAGCGGCCCGGCCGGCGCGCGGCCGCGCCGCCCGGGACCGACGCGGTCAGTGGGCGGACGGCACGATGGCCACCGTGCAGGGGGCGTGCTGGAGCATCGCCGAGCTGGTCGCTCCGAGGAACAGCGGGTCGAGACCGCCGGCGCCGCGGTCCCCGACCACCAGCAGATCGGCGCCGTCCGCCGCGTCCAAGAGGGACTCACGGGGACGATCGAGGACCACCGAGACGTCGAGATCGGCCTTGGGATAGCGGTCGCGCCAGGGGGCGACGGACCGCTCCAGCGTCTCCGCCCGGACCTGGGCAAGCCGTTCCTTGTCGGTGAACAGGGGCAGCTCCGCCTCGTCGACCGCCCCGGGCTCCCAGACCCCGAACACGACCCGCAGGCGCCAACCGCGCAGCACCGCCTCCTCCATGGCGAAGCCCAGCGCGGCGTCGCCGCCCCGGGACCCGTCCACACCGGCGACGACGAGGCCGCGGGCAGGGCCGCCACCGTGGTCGTCGCGGCGGACGGCCAGCACGGGCCGCCGCGCCCGGGCCGGCAGCTGCACCGCGGTCGAGCCCACCGGCAGGTGGTGCCGCTCGTGGGAGCCGATCACGATCAGCTCGGCGTCCTCGGACTCGCACACCAGGGCGTCGGAGACGGGTTCGGGCCTCAGCCGCTTGCCGACCGTCCGGGACATCCCGAGCTCGTGGGCCCGCGCCTCCCCGTGCTCAAGGAGCTTCTCCCCCGCCCGCTCGATGATCGCCTCGACGCGGCCGTCCACGTGGTCAGCGGGGTACGGCCAGTGCCAGCAATGGCACAGGACCAAGTCCAGCCCGCGCAGGCGCGCCTCGTCGACCGCCCACCGCAGCGCCGGTTCGTTGTCCTCGCTGGCGTCGTAGCCGAGCAGCACGTGCGCCCGCTGAGCCCTGTCCAGTTCGCCCATTCCCAACACATCTCCCCAGTGAGGCGGCAGTACTCCTCGATTACTCAGTCTCGGTTCGTACCGAACCGTCCTGGACGGGCCGAAGGTCCCTGGAAGCCCGGTCCGTCCGGCACTCGGCACTCCGGTGCCGCCGGTGAGACGGTCCGGAAAGAGGGCATCGTCACCGGACGGCTACCGACGACCGGCGGGAGAGGCCATGAGCCGGTGGGACCTGATCTATGACGGCTACGAGCCGGCCGCCGAGCGGCTGCGCGAGGCACTGTGCACGCTGGGCAACGGCTATTTCGCCACACGCGGTGCCGCGCCCGAGTCGTCCGCCGACGGAACGCACTACCCCGGGACCTACGTCTCCGGATGCTACGACCGGCTGACCGCGCGGTTCGGCGGGCAGGACGCCGACAACGCCGACCTGGTGAACGTCCCGAACTGGCTCCCGCTGACCTTCCGCGCCGCCGGAGACGAGTGGTTCGACCTCGACCGCGCCCGCGCGGAGGGGCGGCTCCTGGCGTACGGCCAGGAACTGAACCTGCGCCGCGGCGTCCTCACCCGGCTGCTGCGCTGCCGCGACGCGGCGGGCCGGACGTTCCGCCTCGCCCAGCGCCGGATCGTGTCCATGGACGAGCCGCACCTGGCCGCCCTGCAGACCACGATCGTGCCGGAGGACTGGACCGGCGTCCTGGAGGTCCGCTCGGCGCTGGACGGACGGGTCGCGAACACCGGCGTGGCCCGGTACCGGGACCTGCCGGCCGAGCACCTCGTCCGCGAGGATCCGGCCGACCCCGGCGACCCCGAGGCGCAGCTGCTCACCACGGTCACGACCACGTCGAGGATCGGCATCGCGGTCGCGGCCCGCACGCGGTCGTCCGAGCCGGCGGCGGCGTCCCGGCGCGCCGAGCCGGGCTGGACGGCGCAGGACCTGCGCATCGAGGTCCGCGAGGGCGCGGCGGTGACGATCGAGAAGGTGGCGGCCGTCTACACCTCCCGCGACCGCGCGGTGGAGGAGCACGGCCGGGCCGCGCTCGCCGCCGTCCGGCGCGCGGACGGCTTCGACGGCCTGCTGGAGCGGCACGCACTCGCCTGGGCGCACCTGTGGCGGCGCGCCCAGCTGAGGCTCGACCACGCCGACGTGCAGCGCGTCCTCAACCTGCACATCTTCCATGTCCTGCAGACGGTGTCGCCGCACAGCGTGGAACTGGACGCCGGCGTGCCCGCCCGCGGGCTGCACGGCGAGGCCTACCGCGGCCACGTCTTCTGGGACGAGCTGTTCATCCTGCCCTTCCTGACCATGCGGTTCCCCGAGATCGCCAAGGCGCTGCTGATGTACCGGTGGAGGCGCCTTCCCGCGGCGCGGCGCGCGGCCGCCGCGGCGGGCCGCCGCGGCGCCATGTACCCCTGGCAGAGCGCGGCCGACGGCCGCGAGGAGACCCAGCGCGTGCACCTCAACCCGCGCTCGGGCCGCTGGCTGCCCGACCACTCCCACCTGCAGCGGCACGTCGGGCTGACGATCGCCCACAACGTCTGGCGGTTCTACGAGGCGACCGGCGACACCGAGTTCCTCGCCGAGTACGGGACCGAGATCATCCTGGAGATCGCCCGGTACTTCGCCGATCTGGCCTGCTACGACCGCCCCACCGACCGGTACCGGATCCGCGGCGTCATGGGCCCCGACGAGTACCACGACGCCTTTCCCGGCCGGGACGAGCCGGGCCTGGACGACAACGCCTACACCAACGTCCTCACCGCCTGGCTGCTGCACCGGGCCCTGGACGCGCTGGCCCTCCTCCCCGAGGACCGCCGCACCGAGCTGCGCGAACGGCTCGCCCTCACCCGCGAGGAGATCACCCGGTTCGAGGACGTCCGCCGGCGGATGTACGTCCCGTTCCACGACGGCGTGATCAGCCAGTTCGAGGGCTACGGCGACCTCGAAGAGTTCGACTGGCCCGCCTACCGCGAGCGCTACGGGGACATCCGCCGGCTCGATCGGATCCTGGAGGCCGAAGGCGACTCGACCAACCGCTACAAGGCATCCAAGCAGGCCGACGTGCTGATGCTCTTCTACGTGCTGACGCCGCAGGAACTCGATGACATCCTGCAACGCCTCGGCTACGACCACGGGCCCGACCTGATCGCGCGCACCACCGCCTACTACCTGCCGCGGACCTGTCACGGATCGACCCTCAGCTCCCTGGTGCACGCGTGGATCCTGGCCAGCACCGACGGCGACCAGGCCTGGCGGGTCTTCCGGGAAGCGCTGGACAGCGACCTGGCGGACGCCCAGCACGGCACCACCGCCGAGGGCGTCCACCTCGGCGCCATGGCCGGCACCGTCGACCTCGTCCAACGCTGCTACGCCGGGATGAACACCCAGGACGGCACCCTCCACCTGAACCCGCGCCTGCCCGCGGCGATCGGCGAGCTGCGCCTCGGCCTGCGCTACCGCGGACACTGGGGCATCGACCTCGTCTGCCGCCAGGACCGGCTGAAGGTCACGCTCCGTCCCGGCGCCGCTCTGCCCATCCGCATCGCCCCCGGCGACCAGGAGGTCCTCATCCAGCCCGGGGACTCCTGGGAGACCCCGCTCCGGAACGGCAGGGCGCCCGCCGCCGACGAATGACCACCGGGTCGTTCGTCCCGACGTCGCGCGAACCCGGCTCCGCCGGAGGCGTGTCAGGGCCGGTGGCCGGGGGCGGGGACGACGGCGACCGGGCAGTGGGCGTGGTGGATCAGCCCGTGCGTCACCGCGCGGTTGCGGGGAAGCATCAGCCCCTCGCGGGGATGGGTGCCGACGACGACCAGATCGGCCGCTCCCGTGGTGGCCATGAGCGCCGCGGCGGGATTGTCGGAGACGATCGTCTCCTGGACGTCAACTTCGGGATACCGCTTGCGCAGCGGGGCATGCGCCTCGACGACGCGCCACCGAGCGCGCTCCTCTGTGCGTTCCACGCCCTCCGCCGCTCCCGGCCCGTCCAGGGACTCGGGGAACGGCCACGCGTGCACGACTCTCAGGCGGGCGTTCCAGGCGGCCGCGGCCCGGAACGCGTACTCCAGGGTCGCCGAGTCGTCACCGAGCCCGACGCCCACGGCGATCTCGCCGTGCCCGGCCTCGCCCTCGCCGCGCACGACCACGACCGGACAGGCCGAGTGGCGGACCGCGCCGAGGCCGACCGAGCCCAGCACCAGCCCGGCGAACCCGCCGAGACCCCGGTGGCCGACGACGAGCTCGAACGCGTTCCTCGATCGCTCCGTGAGCGCGCGCACGGTGCCCGCCGCGGCGAGCTCGGTGTTCACCTGGACCTCCGGCCGCCGGTCGCGCGCGACGCGTTCGGCGCTCGCCAGGACCTCGCCGCCGGCCCGCGACAGCGAGGCGACCTCTCCCGGCGCGGCGGTCAGCGGGACGTCGAAGGCCCAGTTCTCGACGGCGTGGACGATCTGCAGGTCGCGCCGGTACCGGGCGGCCTCGTCGGCGGCCCACGCCACGGCTCGCGCGGACGGGACGGAGCCGTCGGCGCCCACGATGATCGGTTCGGCCATGGTCCTCTCCTCTGTCGGGTCCCGGCCTTCCGGGACGGGTTCGCACCCGGTGCCCCGGGCTCAGTCGCGCAGCGGGACGACCACCACAGGGCAGACCGCGTGGTGCAGCACGGCGTGGTTCACCCGGCCCAGCGCCATGCCGGACGGGCCGCGCCTGTGGCGGGCTCCGACGACCACCAGGGCCGCGTGCTCGGACGCTTCCACCAGGGCTCGGGCCGCGGTCCGGTCGGAGATCATCTGGTCGACGGGGACGTCCGGGTGCTCTTCACGGACGCCGGCGAGGGCCGCGGACAGCTCCATGTCCTCCACGACCCGCGTGCGCGGCGACGGGAAGTCACCGCCGACCGCGTGCAGGGCGAGGATCCGGGCACCCCGCGATCCGGCTTCCGCGAACGCCCAGTCGACGAGCCGGTCCTCGCCGGGACGCCCCTCCAGACCGAGGACGATCTCGCCGGACGCCTCTGCGGGGAACGGCGCGGAACGGGACACGGCGAGCACCGGGCAGCGCGCGTGCGCCGAGACGTGCAGAGCGACCGACCCGAACAGCAGTCCCTCGAACCCTCCGGCCCCGCGCGACCCGACGGCCACCAGTGCGGCCTCCTCGCTCTCGCCGACCAGCGCGCGGCCGGGGTCGCCCGGCACCAGCGCCGTTTCGATCTCGAGCTCCTGATGGATCTTCAGGGCGTACCGGCGGGCCTCGGTGAGGAGGTCCTCGCGTTCGGCGATCAGGTGGACCAGCACGTCCTCGGGGATCCTGCCGCCGTGCACCAGGAACTGCGCCCCATGCACCAGCCGCAGCGGCAGCCGGCGGCGGACCGCGTGATCGGCCGCCCAGTCCAGGGCGCGCCACGCATGCACGGAGCCGTCGATGCCCACGGCGATCGGTGCCGACACTGGTCATCCCTCCCACGCTCTAGGAACGTCCCACTGTCGACGCTAGGCCGCGCTTTCCCAGGGTTCTGCGGCCGAAGGTCCCCTCTTGGCAAGGCGAGGGTCACCCGCGATCTCAAACACCGGTTCGGTTGAAGGCCACTTGAAATCCTCGTAACGGCTGTGCCGGGGAACCTATGAGGGTTCTCTGAATGCACCCGAAGCCGTGGGCAGGAGGGAGCGAACCACGACATTCTCGTCCAGTCCTCCCGTCTCTGTGAAAGGTCGGTCATGCCGTCGACCCTTTGGGGCCTGCCCACCCATCCGCTCGTCGTTCACCTGGTGGTCTTCCTCGTCCCGCTCACCGTCGTCGCGACGCTCGTGGTGGCGCTGTGGCCGCGGGCGCGGCGGGCGGCGGCCCCGTGGGTGCTCGGCCTGGCGACCGCTGCGGTGATCTCGGTGCCCATGGCGACGTCGAGCGGCGAGAACCTGGAACAGCGGGTGCCGCACAACGCGCTGGTGGAGCGGCACGCCGAACTGGCCGACATGCTGCTGCCGCTCGCGGGAGTGATGTGGCTCGGTCTCGCCGTCCTGACCGGCGTCGGCTGGTACGCCCGCCGCGAGTCGGCCGCGGTGCCGCGCTGGGCGGGCGCGGTGACGGTGGCGGCGGCGGTCCTGGCGGTCGGCGGGGCCGCCGCGTCCGGCGTCCAGGTGGTCCGGATCGGACACAGCGGCGCCAACGCGGTGTGGCATGACGTGGCCGCTCATCCGGACCGCCGCTGAGGGGCCGCCGGACGCCGGTGGCCCGAGGCGGGGGCCGCGACCGTTCACGTCCGAGGGGGGCGGTCGCGGCTCCTCCGGTCCCGGGCCCAGGAGGTCAGCGGGTCAGGACGACCTTGAGGGCGCCCGTGTGCGCGGCGTCGGCGAAGACCTCGTAGGCCTTCGGGAAGTCGTCGAGGCCGAAGCGGTGCGTGACGAACCGTCCCGCGTCGAGCTGCCGGCCGGCGAGCAGGCGCAGCAGCGTGGGCGTGGAGAAGGTGTCCACCAGCCCGGTGGTGATGGTGACGTCCCGGATCCACTGCTCCTCCAGGTGCAGCGTCGCGGGCTCGCCGTGCACGCCGATGTTGGCGATGCGGCCGCCGGGGCGGGCCAGCGCGACCGCGAGTTCGAAGGCGTCGGGGACGCCGACGGCCTCGACGGCCGCGTCCGCTCCCAGCCCGCCGGTCAGGTCGCGGACGATCGCGGCCGGATCCTCGCGGGCGTTGTTCACCAGCACGTCCGCGCCGAACTCCTTGGCCGCCGCGAGCCGGCTGTCGGCCAGGTCCACCGCGATGATCCGGCTCGGGCTGAACAGCCGCGCGCCCATGATCGTGGCGAGGCCGATCGGGCCCGCGCCGACGACCGCGACGACGTCGCCGGGCCCCACGCGGCCGTTGAGGACGCCGACCTCGTACCCGGTGGGCAGGATGTCGGCCAGCATCAGCACGTCCTCGGCGGGGAGCCCCTCCGGCAGCCGGTGCACGGAGGTGTCGGCGAAGGGCACGCGGACGTACTCGGCCTGCGTCCCGTCGATCTTGTGCCCGAGGACCCAGCCGCCCCCGCCGAGGCACTGCCCGTACCTGCTCTCGCGGCAGAACCGGCAGGTCCCGCACGAGGTGATGCAGGAGACCAGCACCTTGTCGCCCGGCTCGACCGTCCGGACACCGGAACCGACCGTCTCGACGGTTCCGACGGCCTCGTGGCCGAGGATCCTGCCGTCGGTGACGGCAGGGACGTCGCCCTTGAGGATGTGCAGGTCCGTTCCGCAGATCGTCACCGCGTCGACCCGCACCACCGCGTCGCCGTCGTCGGCGATCTGCGGTTTCGGGACCTCTTCCCATGCCTTCCGACCTGGACCGTGGTACACCAGCGCACGCATCGGGGCCTCCTCGGTAACTCCGGTTCCATCTCCAGCGTCGTTGTCGGCGGTCCGGGGCCGACAGTGCCGAACGTCCCGGTCGGACGGCTTTACGTCCCGCCGATGACGGAGCGGGTGGCCGCGGCGATCCCGAGGTCCTCGCGGGCTGTGACCACCACGTCCCGCCACCGCCGCGAGGGACGCGCCCGATCCCGGAGGGCGTACCACCAGGCGCTTCAGTACGGCCAGGCCCAGTCGCGGACTTCCGGTGCGTCCTCGCCGTGCTCACGCGTGTACGAGCGCAACCGCAGCCGCTCGTCCAGCATGCGCTGCCGCACGTTCGCGACCCGGCTGCCGAGCGAGGGCACGCGGTCGATGACGTCCACGACGAGGTGGAAGCGGTCCAGGTCGTTCAGCATCACCATGTCGAAGGGCGTGGTGGTGGTGCCCTCCTCCTTGTAGCCGCGGACGTGCAGGTTGTGGTGTCCGTGGCGGCGGTAGGCGAGCCGGTGGATCAGGTACGGGTAGCCGTGGAACGCGAAGATGACGGGCTTGTCGGCGGTGAACAGGGCGTCGAACTCGACGTCGGGCAGCCCGTGCGGATGCTCCTCGACGGGCTGTAGGCGCATGAGATCGACGACGTTGACGACGCGGACGCGCAGGTCCGGGAAGAAGCGCCGCAGCAGGTCGACCGCGGCGAGGGTCTCCAGGGTGGGGACGTCGCCGGCGCAGGCCAGGACCACGTCGGGGTCGGCGCCGCCGTCCGTGGAGGCCCATTCCCAGATGCCGATGCCGCGCGTGCAGTGCGCGATCGCCTGGTCCATCGGCAGCCACACCGGGGCGGGCTGCTTGCCGGCGACGATGACGTTGACGTAGTCGCGGGAGCGCAGGCAATGGTCGGCGACCGAGAGCAGGGTGTTGGCGTCCGGCGGCAGGTAGACGCGGGTGATCTCGGCCTTCTTGTTCAGCACTACGTCCAGGAAGCCGGGGTCCTGGTGGGTGAAGCCGTTGTGGTCCTGCCGCCACACGTGCGACGACAGCAGGTAGTTCAGCGACGCGATCGGCCGCCGCCACGGCAGGTGCCGGGTGACCTTGAGCCATTTCGCGTGCTGGTTGAACATGGCGTCGACGATGTGGATGAACGCTTCGTAGCTGTTGAACAGGCCGTGCCGCCCGGTCAGCAGGTAGCCCTCCAGCCAGCCCTGGCACAGGTGCTCGCTGAGCACCTCCATGACCCGGCCGTGCGGCGCCTGGTGCTCGTCGGTGTCGCGCCTGTCGCCTTCGAACACGCGGTCGGTGACCTCGAAGACGGCTCCGAGCCGGTTGGAGGCCGTCTCGTCCGGCCCCATGATCCGGAAGCTCCGCGGGTTCGCGGCGACGACGTCGCGCAGGTAGCCGCCGAGGACGCGGGTGGCCTCGGCGGTGGCGGTGCCGTGCTCGTCCACCGGGACCCCGTAGGCGCGCGGGTCGGGCAGGTCGAGGGGGCGCAGCAGCAGCCCGCCGTTGGCGTGCGGGTTGGCGCTCATCCGCCGGTTCCCCGACGGCGCGAGGTCGCGCAGCGCGGGGACCGGCCGTCCGGCGTCGTCGAAGAGCTCCTCCGGACGGTAGGAGCGCAGCCACGCCTCCAGCTCCGCGAGGTGCTCGGGGTCGTCGCGGACTCCGGCGAGCGGCACCTGGTGGGCGCGCCACGTGCCCTCCACGGGCAGGCCGTCGACCTCCTTGGGCCCGGTCCACCCCTTCGGCGTCCGCAAGATGATCATCGGCCAGCGGGGGCGGCCGGTCGCGCCCTCGTCGCGGGCGGCGCGCTGGATGCGGGCGATCTCGTCCAGCGCGCGGTCGAGCGCCGCCGCCATGTCCCGGTGGAGGGTCGCCGGATCATCGCCGGAGACCACGATCGGGGCATGGCCGTACCCCTCGAACAGCCTGACCAGCTCTTCCTCGGGGATGCGGGCGAGCACGGCCGGATTGGCGATCTTGTAGCCGTTCAGGTGCAGGATCGGCAGCACCGCGCCGTCGTTCACCGGGTCGACGAACTTGGTGGAATGCCAGCTGGTCGCGAGCGGCCCGGTCTCGGCCTCCCCGTCCCCGACGATGCACGCCACCACGAGGTCCGGGTTGTCGAACGCGGCGCCGTAGGCGTGCGCGAGGGAGTAGCCGAGCTCGCCGCCCTCGTGGATCGAGCCGGGCGTCTCCGGCGCGACATGGCTCGGGATGCCGCCGGGGAAGGAGAACTGCCGGAACAGCGCCCTCATACCTTCGGCGTCCTGGGACACGGCGGGATAGACCTCGCTGTAGGTGCCCTCCAGCCAGGCGTTGGCGACCGCGGAGGGCCCGCCGTGCCCGGGCCCCATGATGTAGACGGCGTCCAGATCACGGGCCTTGATCACCCGGTTCAGGTGGACGTAGCAGAAGTTCAGCCCCGGCGAGGTGCCCCAGTGCCCGAGGAGCCGGGGCTTGATGTGCTCCGGTCGCAGCGGCTCGCGCAGCAGCGGATTGTCCAGCAGGTAGATCTGCCCGGCCGACAGGTAGTTGGCCGCTCTCCAGTAGGCGTCGATTGACGCGAACCCGGTGTCGGTCGACGCCGGCTCGGTTTCGATCGACTGGCCGTTGGGGGTGGTCGTGGACGTCACCGTTCCTCCTTGAGGTCGCTCGCCCAAGCGCACCATGGGGCGGGCCGCGCACGGCAGGGCCGAAGGTCACACGTCCCGTCGATGCGCGGGAACCGGCGCCCTACCGCTCCCCCGGGAAACGGTCTCCCAGTCGTAGCCGCGGCGCGTTGCCGGACGTCACGCTCGCGGCTGAACGAGCGCTGGGGACACGACCCCGGCGGATACTTCGAACGACCTCAGGTGGAAGGGACCACGGCGACGGGGCAGTGCGCGTGGTGGATCGCGCCGTGCGCCGCGGAGCCGAGCCGAGGCGCCGTCCACGACCGCGTGTGGGCGCCCACCACGACCAGGCGGGCCCCGAGCGAAGCGTTCGACAGGGCGGTCACCGGGTGGGCCAGGACCACTTCGGAAACCACTTCGACCTGCGGGTACTTCGCCTGCCAGGGCGTGTACGCCGCGGTGAGGCGGTCGAGGAACTCCCGCTCCACCCGTTCCACCTTGTCCCGGTCGGGGGCGAAACCCGCCTCGACGAGGGTCTGCGAGACGCGCCAGGCGTGCATGACCCGCAGTGGCGCGCCGTTCAGGGCGGCCGCGTCGAACGCGTGGTGCAGGATCGCGTCCGCGTCGGTCTGCAGGTCGAGCCCGACGACGACCTCCCCCTGCTCGTCGGCCGTCCCGCGCACGATGACCACCGGAATCGCGCAGCGCGCGGCCAGCCGCAGGCTGACGGATCCCAGCATGAGACCGGCGAACCCGCCGAGCCCCCGATGGCCCACGACGACCTCGAAGGCGCCCGCGGTCTGTTCGATCAGGCCATGCGGCGCGTCGTCCGAGACGAGCGCCGTGCTGACCTCCAGGTCGGGCCACTGCTCCCGGACGCGCTCGGCCACGGCGGCGAGAACGCCGTGCCCCACCCGGGACATGAGACTGATCGTCTCCGCCGGTGCGAACAGCGGCGCGCCGTACGGGAAGTTCTCGACGGCGTGGACGATGTGAAGACGCCGGTGGCGCAGGCTCGCCTCGGCGGCCGCCCATTCCACGGCCCGGTCCGCGTGCTCGGATCCGTCGACGCCTACGACGATGGGCTGTGACATGTTCTCCTCGCGTTTCCCAGACGCTCACGTCGATCGGTGCGCGCCCGTCCGACAGGACCCCGTGTGTCCAGACTCGCGCCCGCCCGCGGCTCCCTCCAGGGACGAAAGTCCTGGTCGCGCGGCATCGGCGCCCCATGGCCGAGGCCTTCCTGCCGTGTCAGCGATCAGGGAGGACGGACGTGACCCAGTCTTTGCGGGCCTGGTTCGGTTGCACGCCCGCGCGGCGGGCAAGGCGAGCTTCGGAACAGCAACTCCGTCCTAGGGAGCACAGGGAGATCCGACGAGCCGCGCGGCATGAGCGCAGAGTGCCCGCCCCCTCAGAGCGGAGTTCCAGCGGCCGGCCTCGGACCGGTCGAGGATGCCCCGTCGACTGGCCCCGGGCTGGTGGGTGGCCCTGGGCGTCCTCGCCGCGCGCTTCCGCGCCCGGCGCGGATCACACCCGGCATGACCCACGCACTCTACGACCGCAGCCAATGCCGTCCGTTAACCAGGCCGGCCGATTTCAGCCATGCGGAGCCTGTGCCGGCGTGAGCCGCTCGGCGAGCTGATTGAAGTAGTGACGGTACAAGCCCCGCAGGTCGACGTCCTGAGGGGAGAACAGCCATTGGGTGTGGGCGCCGTGCATGAACGCGATGACTTCTGCGGCGGTGAGGTCGGGATCGGTGTCGGCACGAACCGTGCCGGCCTCTTTCGCCTCGCGCAGGCGGTCGCTCAGCACCCGACGGACGGCTTGCAGGCGTGCCTCGAAGTACTCGAAGGGCTCCCCGCCTTCGACGACGCTCTCCCCGCCGACCACTGTCTCGAAGCGCACCAGACTCGGGTGGTCGAGCAGTGTGCTCGCCAGATCCGCCATGTGGCGAACGGACTCGATGATGTCGGCGCCGGTCATGCGGGCAAGAGCGTCGGGGACGATGTTGTCGCGGTGGCGCAGCACGTCGGCCAGCAACTCCGCTTTAGAGGCGAAGTAGCGCGCCACACCGATTTCGGTGAGCCCTACCCGGGCCGCGATTTCGGCCAGGGTCGTGCCCTGGTAGCCCTCGGCGGCGAACGTCTCAAGTCCCGCGTCCAGGATCTGCTCGCGGCGAGCGACGCGAAGCGCCTGCCTTTCTTCCTTGCTGATCGGCACTCCTGAAGGGTACGCCGTTGGCTCACGTCATCGCCATCGGCTTACCCGTCTCGTCTGCCGCCAGGCGTTATCCAAGGAGTTGCTCGACTGCGCAGCCGGCCAGCGGATCCGGCCAATCCTGGGGCAGGAGCGGGCAGTTCACCCGGCCGCTCAGCACGTCCGGCAAGAACTCGGTGAGCGAACCGCGGTACCGCCACTGCATGAACTGACCGACCAGCATCACCGTCCAATCCGACGGATCGTCTTCCACCAGCCAGAATCCGAATACCGGTCCGATGTCGCTGATTCCCCAGGGGAAGACATTCTCGCCGCCGGTCGGCGCCAGCGTCCGCGAACGCGTGGTGACGGGATCGAATTCGATGATCTCCTCCGCCGGGCCCCAGTGCCGGCATATGTCGAAGATGCCCCAGGAATGCCGCAGGTCGAACCGCCCCCATGATTCCATGAGATCGAAGTCCGGCGGGCCCGCGGGGTGGCGGATGCGGAGGAACTCATCGATGATCAGCGCCGGGTAGAGCGCAGCGAACTCCCGATAGTCGGCTGGAAATTCCAGGCCGGTCCGCGCACGAACCTCGGACCATTCTATGTCGGGCACCGGAACTTCAGGCGCGCCGAGCAATTCCTCGGGCCAGGGTGGGGGCGTCATGGAGGATCGGACTTCCTTGGTCGCCGGGATCGAGAACGCGAGTGGCGATGAGAAGCAGGTGACCGTTCGGGCGCTCGGCGTCTCGCCGGGCGCCCTGCGCGGTCAGGGGGCCGGCCTCCAGCGCTGTGAGGCGTACCGGGCGAAGGTCTCGGCGAGCACCGAGCGCGAGGCGTCCAGCAGGCGGGTCTCGACGAGGAGCGCCCAGCCGGTCTCCGGATCCCGCTGGAACCATGGCAGGGCTCTGTGCTGCGCGGACACCCCGGCGTACGGCCGGACGATGACGCTTTTCCGGCCGAGCCGGCCGATGCGCCCGAAGGCGATCTGGTCGATGTCGGTCCACGCGTAGGAGACGCGGCTCGCTCCGGTGCGCAGTTCCAGGCCCTGGCGGTCGATCCGCAGCCCGTCACGGGTCGGGTCGTACTTCGACGACCGGATGAACCAGCGCACGAACAGCGGGACGGCGACGGCCATGAACAGGAGCCCGATGCCCTGCCTGTTGATCACCGCTCCGACGGCCGCCACCATGAGCATCACCGCGCCGACGATGAGCAGCGGATTGGGGAGCGGCGCGCGAACGGGAACGACGACTCCGGACGCGCGGGGCGCGGTGGCGGTCCCCCGTGCGGCCGGCCGGGGCGTACTCCGCACCTCCGTCTGCGTCCGCGTCGCGGTCTGCCCCGAGGCCACGGTCTGGGCCCTTTCGAGCACGAGGGTTCGCGCAGGTCCGGGGAGCCAGTCCCCCGTGAGGTCGGTGCCGGTGAGCGCGGCGAGGAGACCGTCGGTGTCCGGCCGCCGCTCAGGGTCCTTGGCGAGGCACTCCGCCACGAGTCCGCGGATGCCGTCGGGAAGGCCGGACAGGTCGGGTTCCTGGTGGACGACGCGGTACAGCAGCGCGGTCGGCGGCCCGTCGCCGAAGGGACGCACCCCGGCGGCGAAGCACAGCACCGCCCCGAAGGCGAACACGTCGGTCGCCGGGCCGACCGGCTCGCCGGTGACCTGCTCGGGCGCCATGTACCCGGGCGTGCCGACGGCGCCGCCCGCCCGGGTGAGCGCGGTCACGTCGGCCGCCCGCGCGATGCCGAAGTCGATGACGCGGGGACCGTCGTCGGCGATCAGGATGTTGGACGGCTTGAGGTCGCGGTGCACCAGATCCGCGCCGTGCACGGCTTCCAGTGCCTCGGCGATCCCCGCGCCGAGCACTCGCAGGGTCGGCTCGGGCAGCGGTCCGTGCGCGGCGACCAGCTCCATCAGCGAGGGCCCGGGGACGTAGGCCGTGACCAGCCACGGCGGGTCGGCGTCGGGATCGGCGTCCACCACGGGCGCGGTGTGGAAGCCGCCCACCCGCCGCGCCGCCTCGACCTCCTGGCCGAACCGGCGCCGGAACAGCGGGTCGGCCGCGAGCTCGGGCCGGACGACCTTCACCGCCACCGGCCGGCCGCCCGGCGACCGGCCGAAGAACACCTCGCCCATGCCGCCGCCGCCGAGCCTGCCCGACAACCGGTAGCGCCCCACCGTCCGCGGGTCGCCTGGAGCCAGCGGTGTCACCGTCATCCCATCGTCCCGTCATGATCATGGACGCTGGAAACCCTACCGGGCCGCCACCGCACCCCCTTCTGCTGGCCGAATGCGGCCACCCGGCCCCTTTTGCATGGTCACCGTGGCTCCATGGCCTGGCGGCGTGCCGTGATGATCCACGCACGCGAGTCGAAGAAGACGCCGCTGCCGGTGTCGTGGGCGGCCAGGGCGGCACGTAGCCGCGTGCGGGCTTGTTCGACCGTCCCGGGATCGAGGTCGTTCAGCACGTCTGTGCCCCAAAGACGGAGCACATTATCGAAGGCAGTGGTGGTGTCCGGGCCGTAGTAGACGGGCTCGCGCACGTCGGTGAAGCCGACTTCCGTGAAGCCCGCCGCGTCCAGGACGCTCTTGGTGCGAGCCGGGTCGGCGAGCGAGAACGGGTCCGGGCTGCCGACGGGAGGGGCGGGCGTCGGGGTCGCGGCAGTGTGCGGCCGGCGGATCGCGGAGGCCCATTCGTTGTGGTCGCGGTCCTGCCACACGAGCAGCACCAGCCGCGCCGCCGGGCGGAGAGCCCGCCCGATATTGGTGAACGCGGCGACCGGGTCGGTGAAGAACATCGTTCCGAACCTGCTGATGGCGAGGTCGAAATGCGCCGGCGGCAAGGGATGGATCTGGGCGTCCGCCTGTTGGTAGGTGATGTTGCGCAGACCCTGCTCGTCGCTGAGCCGACGGGCGCGTTCGAGCATTCTCGCGGAGAGATCGACCCCTAGCGCGCTTCCGTTGACGGCTGCGCGGGCTGCCTCGCGCGTGGACTGTCCCGTGCCACACCCGATGTCGAGGACACGGTCGTCAGGGCCGACGCGGGCAGCAGCGCGGAAGAGCTCGTTGTGCAGGCGAAGCTCCGCGTCGTAGTCGAACAGGTCGCTCTGGTCGGACGTCACCGTCACCGGATCCTCTCGTCTGCGCCGGGTGGGACGGCACCGCAGGCGCTTGCGGTGTGCCGAATCAGCGCCGGTACGAAAACGTCCCACAGCGGCCTGGGCAGGTCGTGTCCCGCCCCCTCCAGGACGAGCAGCTTCGCGCCGGGAATCGCGTCGCGCAACGCCTGCCCGTGCGGAAGCGGAAGAGCCGGGTCGCGGTCACCGTGCACCACGAGGGTCGGCGCCTTGATGTCGCCGAAGTCGCGGGCCGCCCCGTCGAAGTCCATCGCGTAGTGGTTGGTGAGGGTGGAGGCGATGTCGCGGGTCCGGGCCACGTCCCGCTCGACCAGCGCGCGCGTGGCGGTTTCGTCGAAGAAGGGAGAGTCACCCGAATAGGCCTTGGCCGATGCGACGACGAAGTCCACCACGGCGGCGCGATCGGACGGGTCAGGGGCGGCGGGAACGTTATCGGCGAACCCCTTCGACGGCGGCGGGAGGCCATCCTCGCCTGTGGAGGAGGAGACGAACGTCAGGGACACGACCCGGTCGGGGTGGTCCACTCCGAGAATGAGCCCGATCCCGCCTGCCATGGACCGGCACACGACGTGCGCGCGCTCCACCTCCAATGCGTCCAGGACGCCGAGCGCGTCCTCGGCCAGGTCCGTGAACTCGTAGCCGGGCCGCCCGGGCGGGTAGCAGGTGGACCTGCCGGTGTCCCGGTTGTCGTAGCGGATCACGAACCGGTCGCCGCGCGCGATCCGCTCGCACAGGTCGGCCTCCCACCACAGCATCGAGGCGGCCGCGCCGTCGACGAGCAGGACCGCGGGTTTCGCGGGGTCCCCGAAGGTCTCGACGCACAACTCGACGTCGCTCCGCTTGACGAGCTTCTCGCCGTTAGAGAGATAATGGGTCACGATCGCCACGCTAGGCCCGGATGCTCATCGACGAAAGTGATGGTTTCCGATTGACCCGATCGCGGAGAACCATGCTCACGCGCGCGACTCATGGCTGCTGCCGCTGGTCGTGCGCAGGCTTCGGGACGAGCGCCCCGGCTGCGGCATCTTCCCTGACGGCCCCGTGTCTGTGACCCGGCTCGACGACGCGCCGATGGTGGCGCACCCGCCGATCTGCGACCAGGCCCGGGTGGAATCGGGCACCGTGCACTTCATGAGGGTGGAGAAGCGAGTGGCGCTCCGGCGTCCGATCGGACATGATCATCGATGACGTCGCCAATGACAGCATGGAGGGATACCGCTGATGCGAGCTCGTGCCATCTCCGCCATTGTCGGCATGATGACCGCGCTTGCGCTGACCGCCTGCTCGACCGGCAACGAGGAAGCCCACCGGACGGCGCCCAACGCCCCCGCATCGCGGATTTCCGCGGCCCTTCCCAGCTATAAAGGGAAGACCCTCGACGCGGTCAGCAGGGAACGGGAAGGTGCCGCCCCCTCCTACACCACCGTCTTCCGTTCCCTGACCGACGGCCACGCCTTCGATGGCGAGTCCTACTCCGGCACCTGGATCGTCTGCACCCAGACAGAGAACGCTGCAAGCAGAACGGTCGAGTTCGGGATGCTTCCACCGCAGGTGCCCTGCCCCGCGGACGGCCGTGTCACGGCCTGGCCAACCGTCCCCGACGTCGTCGGGAAGACGGGCTTCCAGGCGAAACAGATCGGAGAACGGGTCGGATTCCAGAGTCTCCACGGCGAACCGAGCTCGCGCTACGGTGACTCCCATCTGGAACGGGTCGTCTGCCGTCAGGATCCGCCCGCCGGCGAAAGCATGCGCACCCACTACGGAGAGGCGCTGTCGGTGGTCTTCGTGGATCCGGCGGGGCCATGTGATCAATAGCGTTCGGGAGCAGGTCTTGCGCGATCCGAATCTACCGCCGGATGAGCGAGCCGCCATCGGCAAGCGGTTCACACGGCTCTGCCGGCGCCTGATCATCGGAGCCTTCGCCCTCATTCCTCCACTAGTAGGATTGATCTTCCTCAACGACAAGATGCAATCGGCGGTGCTGCTTTGGCTTGGTCGAGGCATCTGCCTTTGCATCGTGCTCCTTGTGGTCTTGAGTCTCGTCGCGGCTTTGATCGGGGCATGGGTCATGTACGACCCCGACGACCGACCCGAGCCGTGAAACACGTGTGATGTGGAGAGCCGATGAGCACTGGCGCCGGAAGGAGACCGAGTCAGCCTCAGGTGCCTGAGTGGGTGCGGCGGTGGCCGGGTGTCTGCATGGGCGTCGGGGCGCTGGCGGTGTCGGCGTCGGCGGTGCTGCTGCACCTGGCCCACGTTTCTCCGGGGACCGCCTCGTTCTACCGGTGCGTGCTGGCGCTGCCGCTCCTGGTCCCGTTGGCGCTGGCGGAACGCCGCCACGGCCGCCCGGGCCGGCGAACCGTGGCGCTGGCGTGGGCGGCGGGCGTGCTGCTGGCGGGCGACATGCTGCTGTGGACCCAGGCCATCCCCGAAGCCGGCGCGGGGATCTCGACGGTGGTCGTGAACATGCAGGTGCTGCTGGTGCCGCTGCTGGCGCTGGTGGTCGACCGTGAGTCGCCGGGGCGCCGCTTCGCCCTGGCGCTTCCGCTCCTGCTGGCCGGCCTCGTCCTGACCGCCGGGCTCGTCGGCGGCGCGATGGGCACCGACCCGCTCACCGGCGCGCTGCACGCGGTCATGGCCGCGGCCTGCTACTCGGGGTTCCTCTTCCTGCTCCGGCGAACCGGCGAAGGCGGGCTGACCCGGCAGACCTACCTGCACGTGATCGTCGCGGCCGCCGTCGCGTCCCTGGCGATCGGCGCGGTCTGGCACGGCGTCGACCTCGCTCCCGGGTGGTCCCCCATCGGCTGGCTGCTGGCGGTCGCGGTCCTGGGCCAGGTCCTGGGCTGGCTTCTGGTCGCACTGGCCACGCCGTCGCTTCCCGCGCACGTCGGCGCGACACTGCTGCTTCTCACCCCGGTGGGCGCGGTCGGACTCGGTGCCATCGTGCTGGCCGAACGTCCCACGCTCGTCCAGCTGGCCGGCTGCGCCCTCATCCTGGCCAGCGGCTACCTCGCCGCCACCCGGCCCTCCGGCGACCATCGCGAACCTGACCGGCTCAGCCCGGACGAGCGAAGCGGGGCGAACTCGCTCTGACCACGGCCCGAGACCCGGGCCTCACCACCGTCTAGGCACGGTGTCACCCGCTGAAGGCGCCGGCGGGCTCGGTGCCGCTACGGGGCGCGTCGCGGCACGGTACCCGGCCGCGGGACCGGCGCGTCGCGATGCCCGCCGCCTGGACCAGCCGGCGGCCGAGGGTCAGGACGCGGTCGACGCGGACCGGCTCGCCGGATCCGGTGATGCTGAGCGCCAGTAGCGCGCGGGCGGTCGGGTCGAAGACCGGCGCGGCGATCGCCTTGAACACGATCTCGTCGAAGTCCGCCACGCCGTCGAAGAGCACGAGCATCTCATCGGTCGCCCGCAGCACCTCCGTGAGGTTCCGTTCCGCGCCGTCATCGGTCGGTTCCGCGCGGATTGTGCGTCGCGCGTCCGCGACGGCTACTTCGTCGAGCCGACGGTCCTGGCCGACGTGGATCCGGCGAGCGAGGCCCCCCACCCGGGAGTGTCGACTACAAGGCGGCGCACGAGTCCGCGGAGCGTGTGCACCCCGCCTATCCTCGCAACCTCGCCGGCGAACCTCGCCGGACGCCCGGTGGACGACCTCGCGGACGTCTTCGCACGGGCGGCCCATGTGGCGAGGGAGACCGTCTACCAGCAGAGCTACGCGGCCGTGCCCGTGGAGACGCGCGGCCTGGTCGCGGAATGGTCGCCGTCCAGCGGCGAGATGACGATCTGGGCGTCGACGCAGAGGCCGCACGACACGCGGCTGTTCTGCAGCCGGCTGCTTGGGCTGGACAAGCACCGCATCCGGGGCGTCATGCGCGACACCGGCGGCGGTTTCGGGCAGAAGGCCGTGACGCAGCGCGAGGACATGTGCGTGATGCTCGCGGCGCGCAAGGTGCCCGGCCCGCTGAAGTGGATCGAGGACCGGCAGGAGAACCTCATCGCGGCGGGGCAGGGACGCCACGAGCACGGCGACGCCCGCATCGCCTTCGACGAGGACGGCCGGTGTTCTCCAACATCACCGGACGCACCGCCTCCCGCGGGCGTCGGTGGCGCGCGAGCCGCTGGAGACCTTCGAGCACGCGCTGGACGTCCTGGACTACGAGGCGTTCCGCGAGGAGCAGGCGCGGGCTCGCGCCGAGGGCCGCCACCTGGGCGTCAGCACGTGCAGCTACATCGAGCCGACCACGAGCGGTGTCGGCGTCCACGCCACCGAGGGCGCGACGATCCGGATCGAGCCGGCCGGCAAGGTGAACGTGTACGTCGCCGGAGGGTCGAGCGGCAACAGCATCGAGACCACCGTCGTCCAGCTCGCCGAGGACGCCCTCGGCGTGGACATCGCCGACGTCAACACTGTCCAGGGCGACACCGCCCTCACGCCGTTCGGCGGCGGCACCGGCGGCAGCCGGTCCGGCTCGATGACCGCCGGAGCCATCGCCGAGACCGCGCCCGTCCTGCGGGAGCGCATCACGGCGATCGCCGCGCACCGGCTGGATGCCTCCGTCGGCGACATCGAGCTCTCCGCCGGGCGGGCCCGGGTGCGCGGCACACCGGGCGCCGAGCCGTCCTACGCCGAGATCGCCTCGATCGCCTGCTTCCAGACCGAGGGCCTGCCGCCCGGGCGCCGCGCTCGCCCGCCTGGAGGGCAGGATCGCCCTGGAGGAGATCCTGAAACGCTTCCCCACCTGGGAGGTCGGTCCTACGTCGGGGAGGCGCTGGGTCGGAGACGCCAACCAGGACTAGCCGGAGTGCACGGAGGAGGTGGTCGGCGGGGTGAAGCCGCACGGCAGGCGCTTGTACCCGTTGATGAATCCGGAGACGAGCCGGTCGGGCTCGCCGGCGGTGATGTCCGGCAGGCGGTCGAACAGCTCGCGGAACATGACGGTGATCTCCCGCCGGGCGAGGTTGGCGCCCAGGCAGAAGTGCGGGCCGGGACCGCCGAACCCGACGTGCGGATTCGGCGACCGGGTGATGTCGAAGCGATCGGGATCGGTGAAGACCGTCTCGTCGCGGTTGGCGGACCAGTAGAACAGCGTGACCCGCTCGCCCTTGCGGTAGGTGTGGCCGTTCATCTCGTGGTCGCGCGTCAGGTTGCGGCGCATGAAGATGACGGGGCTGCTGAAGCGCACGATCTCCTCGACCGCCCCCGCGATGCGCCCGTCGAAGTCGGCCAGCAGCAGTTCCCGCTGCTCAGGGTGCCCGGTGAACAGCCTCAGCCCGTGCGCGATCGCGTTGCGGGTGGTCTCGTTCCCCGCCACGACGAGCAGCAGGAAGAACGCGCCGAACTCGCGCGGGCTCAGCCGCTCCCCGTCGACGTTGGCGTTCACCAGCGCCGACGTCAGGTCACCGGTGGGCGCCGCCCGGCGCTCCCGCCCGAGCCGGGCGGCCAGCCGGTGCAGCCGCCACCCCGCCGACGCCACCGTGCCCAGCATGCGGAGCGTCGGGAGCCGTCCCATCGTCGGCCCGCCACCGCCGTACTCCACGGTGGCGCCGACGTACTCGGGGTCGCTGTAGCCGACGATGATGTTGGTCAGCTCCACCACGCGCCGGTGATGCCGGGCGGGAATGCCCAGCATGTCGCAGATGACCTCGACCGGGAGCCGCGCCGCGGCCTGGGAGACGAAGTCGCCGCCGCCGGCCCGGATCAGCTCGTCCACGATCCGGGCGGCGCGCCGCGCGATGTCGTCCTCGGCCTTGGCGAGCATCTTGGGGCTGAACGCCCGGGAGACGATCCGGCGGATCTTGGCGTGCCGCGGGTCGTCCATGTCGATCATCGAGTTGAAGTACTTGTCCATCCAGCGGGGCATGTCCGCCGGGCTGGTCGCGCTGGGCTCGCTGCTGAAGATCTCCGGGTGGCGGCTGGCCTCGGTCACGTCGGCGTGGCGGACCAGCGCCCAGGAACCGGGGCTCTGCGGGAGGAACGGCAACTTGGGCAGGGTCATGAACACCGGTTCCGGCCGGGCGCGCAGCTCCGCGAAGGCCCGTGCCCGCTCGTCCAGCGGCCGGGCCCAGAACCGCAGATCGCTCGGGTCGATGTCCGCCAGTGCCGGCTGTGGGGGGTTCTCCGTCGCCACCGGACCTCACGCTCCCGTCTCGCCGCGACGCTTTCTGGTGAGTCAGTTCACCAGAAATATCCGGTGTTCAGCGTCCTCAGCTTCGCGGGCCGCGTCAAGGGGATGCGGCAGAATCGGAGCCGTGACGCCCGAGACATCCCCCGCGCGCCCCTACCGCGGCGTTCCCGCCGACCAGCGCCGGGCCCGCCGCCGGGCCGCGCTGCTCGCGGCGGGGCTGCGGCTGCTGGGCACGCAGGGACTGGCGGCCACCACCGTGCGGAAGGTCTGCGCCGAAGCCGGGCTCAACGACCGCTACTTCTACGAGAGCTTCCCCGACCGCGACGCCCTGCTGCTGGCGATCGTCGACGACCAGGTCGCCCAGGGCACCGCCGTGATCCTCTCCGCCACCCGCGAGGCCCCCCGCGACCCGCAGGCCCGCACCCGGGCCGTGGTGACGGCGGTGTTCGACTTCCTGACCACCGATCCGCGCCGCGCTCACATCCTCACCCGCGCGTTCCCGTCCTCTCCCCTGCTCCAGCAGCGGCGCGTCGAGATCGTCCGGACCCTGGCCGCCATCTTCGCCGCCCAGGCCCACGAGACGCTGGACCGCGTCCCCGTCCCCGGCACCGACCTGGAACTGACCGGCCTGACCCTCACCGCCGGCCTCTGGGACCTGTTCACCGCCTGGTTCCGCGGCGAGCTGGACATCGACCGCGACCACCTCATCGACTACACCGTGGCCCTGGTCCTGGCGACCACCGACCTGGCCGCCCCGCTCCACCACCGCCTCCGCTGACCGGAGCGAGCCCGTCCAGCGCTCCGGCCGCGCCGCCGCGCCGGCGCGCCGGCGCCGGCGGGACGCCGTTCAGCCGGTCCCGGTGTCGTACGCCGCGCGGTTCGCGATCACGTCGTCCATGTGGGTCTCGGCCCAGGTCTTCAGGCCGCGCACCATGCGGTGCAGCGAGACGCCCAGGTCGGTCAGCTCGTAGGTGACCGTGACGGGCACGGTGGGCACCACGGTGCGGCTGACGAGTCCGTCGCGCTCCAGCGAGCGCAGCGTCTGGGTGAGCATCTTCTGGCTGACGCCCGCCAGCATGCGCGACAGCTCCGAGTAGCGCATCGCCCGGGGTTCGCCCGCGCACTCGCCGTCCACCTGGCGCGGACCGCCGCTGCCGAGGGCGGAGAGGATCAGCGCGACCCATTTGCCGGAGATCCGGTTGAGGAGGTCGCGGCTCGGACACGCCGCGAGGAACGCGTCGTACTCCACCTTGGACCGTGCCCGCTGCTGGGCCGCCGTCGTCGTCGCCACTGCCCGCTCCTTCACGCCCTCAGGGTTCGATACGCACTTTCAGGTGCCTACTTCCTTTCAGAACGTTACTCCCCGAGGCTGGCCGAGGAGCCGCAAGGCCCTTTACCAGCACACCACCAGAGACAGAGGTAGCGAATGTCCTCCCCTTCCCTCCCCGGCGGCACCTGGACCCTGGGCGACCTGACGGTCTCCCGGTTCGGCTACGGCGCCATGCAGCTCGCCGGCCCCGGGGTCATGGGCCCGCCGGCCGACCGCGACGCCGCACTCGCCGTCCTCCGCGAGGTCAGGGACCTCGGGATCACGCACATCGACACCGCCGGCGCCTACGGGCCGCGCTCCACCAACCGGCTCATCCGCGAAGCGCTGCACCCCTACCCCGAGGCGCTGCACATCGCGACCAAGGTCGGCGCCGACCGCGACCGGCAGGGCGGCTGGCCCCCGGCCCGCGAACCCGAGGACCTGCGCCGCGCCGTCCACGAGAACCTCGAGGATCTCGGCCTCGAGGCGCTCGACCTGGTCGATCTCCGGCTCGGCGACGCTCAGGGGCCCCGGCCCGGCTCGCTCGCCGCGCCCCTCGGAACGCTCGTCGAACTCCAGCGGCAGGGCCTGATCCGGCACCTCGGCGTGAGCAACGCGACGGCCGAGCAGGTCGCGGAGGCACGCGCGATCGCGCCGATCGTGTGCGTGCAGAACATGTACAACCTCGCCTACCGGCAGGACGACGAGCTGATCGACGAGCTCGCCGAAGAGGGCATCGCCTACGTGCCCTTCTTCCCGCTCGGCGGCTTCAGCCCGCTGCAGTCCTCGGCGCTCTCCGCCGTGGCCGGCCGGCTGGGCGCGTCGCCGATGTCCGTCGCCCTGGCCTGGCTGCTCCAGCGGTCGCCGAACATCCTGCTCATCCCCGGCACCTCGTCAGCGGCCCACCTGCACGAGAACGTCGCGGGCGCGGCACTGCGGCTCTCCCCCGACGATCTCGCAGAACTCGACAAGATCGGCCGTCGGTGACGGTGTTGAAGATCGCCGCACGGCGGTCATCCTGCTGGATTCTCCGGCGGGCCCTCGCGCCGGCGGTGGTCCCGCCGCGGCGGCCGTTCAGCGCGGGGTGAGTTTCAGGGTGGTGGCGCGGGCGGTGTCGGCGACCATGGGGTCGACGTACTGGCGGGCGTAGCGGCCGTACTTGGTGCGGTAGACCGTGTCGAGGCGGGCGTTGAGGTCGGGGTCGCCGGCCGCGTCGGTGAAGGCGACGTCCTTGGTGACGCCGCCGGAGCTGATGCGGCCGTGGCCGGTGGCGCGGGCGGTGCGGTACCAGGTGCCCTGGCCGCCGCGGTAGGAGCGGACGTAGAGCTCGTCGCCGTCGCCGACCACCCAGATCGTGGTGGGGTCGCGCCGCCCGCCGTCGTCCTGGTCCGGTGCGATCTGCAGTTCGTCGGCGTTCGCGATCGTCTCCAGTTCCTGACTGGTCCAGCCGCTCATCGTGTGCTCCCCCTGGTTTCGATGTTGCCCGTTGGTTCAGTGGTGCCCATTACCGTGGTTGCCCCGAAATCCGCGGTCCGATCAGGGACGCGGCAGCGTTTTGCCCGGGCGCATGGCGTAGGCTGGTCGATCGAGGGCATTTCGCGCGCGGGCCGCCTTGCCGGCGCCGTCCTCGGGGATCACGACCCGGTCCTCACCGGACCGAGAATGGGGCCCTTCGAGATGGCCCGCCAGAGCACTCGACTCGCCCACCTTCCCGGCACGGCCGTGCCGCCCCTGATCCCGCCGCCGACGCCCCGGCTGCGCCTGCGGCCGGACGGCACCGGGCGCGGGATCATGGACGGCGGCTGGTGGCCCCGGTCGCGCGACGCGGCCGCCGAACTCCCCGAGCTGGTGATCGCCCTGGCCGACCGGCTGGGCATGGCCACCCGCCTGACCATCGACTTCGACGACTGGGACCACGTCCCGCTCCGCATCACCGCCCTCGGCCGCGCGATCAGGGTGGGCTGGCTTCCCCATCTGGACCACATGGTCGCGGTCGCGTGCGGACGTGACGAGCCGCTCCTCCTCTTGGTCATCCCGCCCGAGACGCCCCGGTCCTGCGCTGAGGAGGCCCTGGGCAGGACGGCCGAGGCCGGCGATCCGCTGCCATGGGAGATCCTCGCCTCCTGCGACGTCTCCGCCGCCCGTCCATGAGCCCGGCTCGGGCGAGGGGCGACGAGCGCATGACGATCAAGGACGAGTACCTCGGGCTGATGAGGGGCCTCGTCGGCGGCATGGCCGTGGCGGTGGTCGCCGTCTGCGCGGTCATCGCCGCGGTCTTCCTGATCGTCTCCTGAACGCCCCGCGCGCGCACCGCCTACAAAGGCTCGCTGATCCAGCGCCACGCGCCGTCCACATGCCGCGCGCTGATCAACTGCGTGCTCCCGGAGGCCGCCGCCTCGGCGATCATCCGGGCCAGCTCGCGGTGGAAGTCGGCGGGCGGGTGGCCGCCACCGGGCGCGCCCTCCAGGAGGGTCACGCTGACCTTCGCCTCGTCGCGCAGTTGCGCCGTCAGCCGCCCGGTCCTGTCCAGACGCAGGACCACGATCGCATCGGCACGGATCAGATCGCCGTCGGCGCCCGAGATCCACGCTGCGGGCAGAGTCCCGCTCATAGGCCTCACCTCCCCCGGTTCACCAGCCTCGGGCCCACCACTCCACCATAAGCGGCCCCACCCCGCCGACTTTCTCGCCCCGGGCGCCGGCCCGCGCCGACATCGCGATCACGTTCGCGCCGCCCGCGAGCGGCGGCGTTCGAGCGGGACGAGCCCGCCCGCTTTCCGGCACCGGCGTCGGCGACCCTATTGACCGATCGATCGATCGATAGATACGGTCGGCGGCAACGGTTCGATCGACCGATCGATCGACCAGAATCCGCAGCGCATCGAGGAGGCCGGATGAGCGGGAACGCCGAAGGGGCGGCGCGGGGGCGGCGCGGCCGCCGGACCGCGGACGGCGCGCCCGCCAGCGTCCGGCTCTCGCAGGCGGCGCTGGAGCTCTTCTCCCAGAAGGGGTTCCACGCGACCGGGATCCGCGAGATCGGCGCGCACGCCGGCGTGAGCACCTCGATGCTCTACCACTACCTGAGCTCCAAGGACGAGGCCCTGAGCGACCTCGTGCTGGAGGGGCTCAGCAGGCACGGCCAGGCGCTGGAGAACGCCTGCGCGATCGTCGACCGCCCGGAGGAGCAGCTCGCCGCCCTGATCGGCGTCCACATCATCATCCCCGTCAAGCATCCGCAGATGGGCCAGTTGCTGCAGCAGGAGCTGCACGCGCGCGACTGGTCCGACCATCCGGCGATCAGCCGCCAGCGCGCGCTCACGAACCGGCTGTGGACCGGCGTCCTGACCCGCGGCCGGGCGGAGGGCGTGTTCGCCTTCGGGTCGGCGTCGCTGGCGCGGATCGCGCTGATGCGCTCGACCACGCTGGTCACCCAGTGGTACAAGGCCGACGGCGCGCTCGGCCTGGACGCGGTGACCGCCCAGTTCGCCGACCTGGCGCTGGGCACCGTCCGCGCCCACCGGGACGGCCGGCCGCTGCGCTTCGACGACCTCGAAGCGCCGTCCGTCGCCCGGCTCGTCGAGGTGGTCGAGGACGCCCACCGCGACGTCTGGTGGTGACCGGCCGCCGAGGCCGCCTCCCGCCCGCCCCTCGCGGGCACCGCCCATCCCTCTGACCCACCCGTTCGACGCGGCGCGCCATGCGCGCGCCCGCCCTTCCCGCATGCCGTGACGGCGGTGACGTCCGCGGCATCGAGCACCCCACCCCACGCACTCCTTCGCGCCCTACGCGGCGTCGCGTCACCAAGGAGGTACCCGGATGTTCGCCAACACCGGGAGAAGCCGTCCATCCACCCTCACCACGCCGCCGTCCCGTCCACCGAGGTCCCGTGCGCGGATGCTCGGTGCAGCCGCCGCCTCGCTGCTGCTCCCCCTCACCGCGTGCGGGACGAGCGAGGCGGGCGGCGACGGCTCGACCATCAAGATCGGTTACATCGCACCGCTGTCCGGGACCGCCGCGCTCTACGCGGGGGGCTTCACCGGCGGCGTCGAGAGCGCCGTCAAGGTCCACGAGAAGTCCGGCGGCCGGAAGCTCGTCCTGAAGAAGGGCGACGACGCCAGCGATCCGGCCACCTCGACGCAGGTGTGCCAGCGCTTCGTCAACCAGGACCACGTCGACCTGATCGTGGCCGGGCAGCCCGCCGCCAACGCGCAGGCGTGCCGGGCCGTCGCCGCCGCACGGAAGACCCCGTACGTCTCGTTCGCCACCGGCGCGACCGAGTTCTGCTTCCCGAACATGTGGAACTACGGCCCCTCTCCCAAGCAGGCGGCGCTGCCGCTCATCGAGTACCTGCTCGCGCACGGTTCGAAGAGGTTCTACCTGGTGGGCACCGACTCGGCCTCGCCGAAGGCGACCTTCGCCATCGTGCGGTCGCAGGTCGAGGCGCACGGCGGCACGGTCGTCGGCACCGGTTACGAGCCGCTCGGCACCTCCGACTTCTCGCCGGACATCTCCAAGATCGTCTCGTCCGGTGCCGACACGGTGTTCAGCGCGGTCGTCGCGGGCGACAACATCACCTACCACAAGCAGTTCGCCGCGAACGCGGGCACGAAGAAGCTGGTCCAGGGCGACATGCAGATGGTCACCAAGACCGCCCGGGCGCTCGGTTCCGCCGCGGCGGGCGCCGTCTACGCCGGCCCCTACGACCCGTCCGCGCAGAACGCCGCCAACACCGCCTACGTCGCGGCGCTCAAGGCGGCGGCGCCGAAGGTGAACCCGGGTGACGCCATCCTCCCCTACCAGGGGATGGCGCTGGTCGGCAAGGCGCTCGACGGCCTGCCCAAGGGCGCGAAGCCGACGTCCGCGGCCATCGGGAAGGCCCTGTCGTCGGCGGCCACCGACACGCCGAGCGGCACGCTCACGGCCGGCGCGAACCGCTACGTGACGATGCCGATGCGCATCTGGAAGGTCGGCGCGGACGGCGCCGCCTCGTCGGTGCTGCAGACCGTCCCGTCCGCGGACCCGTCCGTCGGGTGCCGGCAGTGAGCGGGCGGGGGCCGGCATGACCGTACTCATCAGCATGATCAATACGAGCGCGACCACGCTGCTGGTCGTGATGGGGCTGGCGATCGTGCTGGGCCTGATGCACATCGTCAACCTCGCCCAGACGGGCTTCATGGCCGTCGGCGTCTACACCGGGCTGGAGGTCGGGCCCCGGCTCGGCTTCTGGACGGGGGCGCTCGCCGCCGCGGTGCTCGCCGGCCTGATCGGCGCCGCCGCCGAGACGCTGCTGCTGCGCCGCGTCCGGGAGCGGATGCTGGAGACGATGCTCGCGACCTGGGGCCTGTCGCTGATCCTGACCCAGCTCATCACGCTGCGGTACGGCCCGGACAGCCGCGTCATGGCGACGCCGCTGCACGGTTCGTTCCACCTGTTCGGCACCACCTGGCAGAAGTACCGGGTGCTGCTGGTGGCGGCGGCGATCCTGCTGGTGGCGGCGATGTGGGCGCTGACCCGCTTCACCCGCGTCGGGCTCCGGGTGCGGATGTGCATGGCCGACCCGGACCTCGCCGAGGACAGCGGCATCAACACGCTGCTGGTCCGGCAGGCGACGTTCGTGCTCGGCTGCGCGCTCGCCGGGTTCGTCGGCGTCCTGCTCGGCCCGATCTCCGGGATCGACCCGAACTTCGCCGGCAGCCTGCTCATCCCCGCGTTCCTCGCGGTGATGATGTCCGGCCGGACGCTGCACGGCCTGGTCATCTCCGGCATCACCCTGTCGGTCGTGCAGGTCGGGTTCGCCTACTGGTCGAAGCCCGCGTACGCGACCGTGGCCGTCATCGCCGTGGCCGTCATCGTGCTCGGCCTCCTGCCGGACGGCATCGACCTGCGGCGGTTCAGGAGGGCCCATGTCTAGGCCGGTCGTCATCGCGACGGCGGCGGCGGCCGTGGTCGTGCTGGTGGCGCCGTACCTCACCGGCACCTACTACCAGCAACTCCTCGCCCAGGCGTTCCTGTACGCGATCGTCGCGGTGAGCCTGGACTTCGTGTGGGGGTACGCCGGCGTCCCCGACCTCGGGCACGCCCTCTGGTTCGGCATCGGCGCGCTGTCGGTCGGCCATGCCACCACGGTGCTGTCCGACGTCGGGCTGGTCACCGAGGTGCACGGCTCGTTCGGACGCTACGCCCTCGGCACGCTGGTCGGGGTCGCCGCCGCGACCGCCCTGGCCGCGATCGTCGCGCGGCTGTGCCTGTCGTCGCGCCGCTCGAACGACTTCTACATCGTCGTGGTGACGCTCGCGCTCGCCACGGCCGCCGTCACCGTCTACGACCAGACGCCGGCGCTCGGCGGCGGCGAGAACGGCCTGTTCGGCTTCAACCTCCAGAACGTCACCCCGCTCGGCTGGTACTACATCACCGCCGCGCTGCTGGCCGTGACGGTCGCGGTGGCGCTGGTGGTCGTGCGCAGCGACTTCGGGCTGCTGATGCGGGCCGTCCGCGACAACGCGCCGCGGGCCCGCTACCTCGGCTACAACGACGTCAACGTCAAGATCGGCGTGTTCACGGCGGGCGCCGCCGTCACCGCGCTCGCCGGGGCGGTGTTCGCGATGATGACCGGCGTCTCCAACGACGGCCAGTTCGGCTTCACGCTCGCCACCTCGATGCTGGTGTGGGTCGCCGTCGGCGGCCGCGCCACCATCGTCGGCCCGATGATCGGCGCGATCGTGATGAGCCTGGCCGGCGCCAAGCTGAACGAGCACTTCCCCGCCCAGTGGACGATCATCGAGGGCGCGCTGCTGATCGCCGTCGTGGTGTTCGTCCCCGGCGGGCTCATCGGCCCGCTCGTCCGGCTCGCCGGACGGCTGCTCTCCCGCCGGTACCCCCCCCCGGGGGCGGCCGCCCCCCCCCCGCCCCCCCCCCCCCCCCCCCCCCCCCCGGGCCCCCCCCCCCCCCCCGGGCGGTGCGCG